>JAZRRK010000060.1:0-55510 GCA_045650705.1 Clostridia bacterium | reverse complement strand
TGTTTAGCTGTATTTAAATATCCATGATGCTCATTTATACAATATTCAACTACTTTTAGTTTAAATTCATTTGAATATTTACTCATAAAAAATACACCTCCAAATGTTAGATTTTTGTCTAACATTTGGGGTGCACTTCATAGTTGATAATTACTTGCTTTTATGATGATTTAACATATTATAAAATTAGAAAGGTCTAATAGGGAATCCTGGACGGCGTCTACCTAATAATTCTCTTAATAATAAAATTCTTATTAAATCCCTTAAAAATCTATTACGACGACGAGGTCTTCTTTGTCTAGTTTCTTGGACTGATTGATTTGTTGATTGACTACTTCTAACTTCAACTGAAATATCAACATTTATTCTTCCATCAGCTTCAACTCTATCATAAATATCATCTGTCATCATATCTAGCATTTCTTCAGTTACAGATGTTCTCATATTATCACAAGCAGAACATACCATAGGATAAACAACTCTATAGACTTCAGGATACATTCTTTCTAAATCTTCTGGACAAGTTTCCATATTTGAATATGGAGACATAGATGCACGAATATTTGAGCAACCAAGGACACTTCGCATATATTCATCATAATTTTGATAATGCATTATTCCACCTCCTATAATTATAATATGTAAATTTAAGAAAATACGTAACTAGAGAAGGCGTTAAAACAGTAGCAATATATAAAGTATGTGCATATAATATTATAAAATTATATGAAAGGAAAATGTGTAATGAAAGATTATGTGAAAACATCGCTTGAATTACATTTGTTTTTTGCAAGAATTATGAAAGAACATTCATTATTTTTGCAAGCAGGATTTATGCAAAAAAATACAGAGTACATTCAAGAAGCTATGTTATACAAAAGACAATTTGAAAAACTTCTAGCAGATACGGTTAGAGTAAGTAATTACATGATAAGAGAAAATGTTTTAACTTCTGGAGAAATAGTAACAAAATTTACATATGGTGCAGAGAGAAAAACGGAAGAACTTACAGGAATTGCAATAGACTCCAATATTACGCTCCAAGAATTAAAATTAACAAGTGATAATTATTACGGAGCGCCAGGTATTACTCAGTATGTATGTTACCTAAATGATACAGCAATTACATTATTAGATGGATTAATAAATTTAAAAGAAAGACTGTTAAGTGATGTATTGCGTTGCATAGTATTTACAGCGAATTATCCATTATTAATTGAGCATATTCTTCGCGAGGCAAAACTATATAGGCAATATGTAGTTATGCTGCAAAAAGGGGAAGATATAGACTCTGAAAATATGAAACAAGTAGAATTATTCTGGAATCAAATTATGATGGAACATGCCCTATTTATAAGAGGATTGCTCGATCCGACAGAAAATGATTTAATTATTACTGCGGATAATTTTGCAAAAGAATATCAAAAATTAATAGAAGAAGCAAAAAATATGACGGATGAAACCATAAAAAGTATTACTGATAAAACAATTGCAGAGACACAAAAATATATAGAATTTAAAACAGCAGGAACCGAAGGAATTAAAGAATGCGAGATAAGGTCTATCATATTGCCACTTTTAGCAGACCATGTATTAAGGGAAGCAAATCATTATTTCAGAATTTTGAAAGAGTAATAAATAAAAAAAGCAGATGTCAATAGGGACGGAGTTTTTTGAGATAAATTGTGTGATATTTATTTTTTTAGCAAGTAATTAGTTGATAATTACTTGCTTTTATGATAGAATTCTACTAAATTCTTAATTGGGAGGAAAAATGGAGAAATATATACACAAGGTTAATTATTATGAAACAGATAAAATGGGGATAACACATCATTCCAATTATGTAAGGTGGATGGAAGAGGCAAGAATCAACTTTTTGGAACAAATAGGATTTGGATATGCAAAATTAGAAAGTGAAGGAATAATATCACCAGTAATAGGAATTGAATGTGAATACAAAACTCCTACAACATTTGGTGATGAAGTAAAAATAGATGTTAAAATAAAAGAATTTAAAGGAGTAAAATTAGTTATAGGATATACAATGACTAACGCTATAACAAAAGACTTGGTAATGCAAGGCATATCAAAACATTGCTTTGTAAATAAAGAAAATAGACCAATTATATTAAAAAAAGATTTTCCAGATTTTGATAAAAAAATAAAAGAATTATGTATTGATATTAATAAAAAAAGATTAGATGAATAAAATCTAATCTTTTTTTGCAGACTATTGACAAAAATAAAAAATACAAATATAATTAAATTGTGCACAATTTAATTGCAAAAAAGGAGAGATAAGTATGGAAATTTATGATTTCAAAGTAAAAGACAATAAGGGGAATGAAGTAAATTTAGAGGAATATAGAGGAAAGGTTTTATTGATAGTTAATACTGCAACTGGTTGTGGTTTTACACCTCAATATGATGGACTTCAAAATTTATATGAAAAATATAAAGAAAAGGGATTTGAAATATTAGATTTTCCTTGTAATCAATTTGGAGAACAAGCACCTGGTACAGGAGAAGAAATAGCAGCTTTCTGTAATGCAAGATATGGAATTACTTTTAAACAATTTGCAAAAATTGAAGTTAATGGAGGAAATGAAGAACCACTTTATAAATACTTAAAAACTCAAAAAAAAGGATTGCTAAATGGGAATATTAAGTGGAACTTTACTAAATTTTTAGTAAATAAAAATGGAGATGTGGTAGGCAGATATGCACCAACAGTTGCACCTGAAAAAATAAAAAAGGATATAGAGGAGTTATTATAATCTGGAGAAATAGAAGTATGGAAGAATTTGATAATTTAAAATTAGAAAATCAACTATGTTTTCCTTTATATGCTTGTTCAAAAGAAATTATAAAAAGGTATAAACCTTTTTTAGATGAAATTGATTTAACATATACTCAATATATTACAATGATGGTACTTTGGAATAAAAAAGAAATTAATGTAAAAGAGCTTGGAGAAGCACTATTTCTAGATTCTGGAACTTTAACACCAGTATTAAAGAAATTAGAAAGTAAGGGATATATTAAAAGGAATAGATCTAAAATAGACGAGAGAAATTTAATGATTTCAATTACAAAATTAGGTATTGATTTAAAAAGTAAGGCTAAAGATATTCCTTCTAAAATTGGTAAATGCATTGATTTAGAAGAAAAAGAAGCCTTAGAATTATACCAGTTATTGTATAAAGTGCTATCCAAATTTAAAGATTAATTATACAAATTTGCAAGTTTATTTTAAAATTATAAAAATTACACATAATATTACTATGTTAATTTTAGGAGGTTTTAAAATGGGGAGTAATGTAGAAAATAGAAGAAAGAAAAAGGAAAAGCGAAATGCCAAAACAAGAGATGAAATAAAAGAAAGTTATAAAATGGGAAAAAAATATTATAAAGAAATAGAAAAAACACATAAATAAAAAAGTTCCTCTTAATTTAGAGGAACTTTTTCATTTCAATTACAGCTCAATAAGGGCAATGCCATCATTATAAGCATTAATAAGTTTTTGCTTTAACTCATTAAAGTAAGGAATTTTTTCCGGATTATCTGACCAATATATACAATTATATTCGTAGATATCATCTTCATACATTAAACGATAAGTGTGTAAAAATTTATTAACCCAGACTCTTTTAAGATTAACTATTTCAATACTTCCGTAATCTGTTGAAACATTAATTTTCCGTTTCATAAAGTTCCTCCTTAAATATTAAAATGGTATATGATTAGCGGAAAACCGCTTATAGCATAATATTATAACATAGAATTATGGTGAGTGCAAAAAAATATTGAAAACTACCACACAAATCAAGAAAAATATGGTAAAATAGTTAAAGTGAATAATGAATAGTGAATGGTGAAGAGTGAATAGTACAAAATTCGCTTCACGAATTTTGAATGAGGAAATAATATGTCAGGACATAGCAAATGGCATAAATACAGAACTCCTAATCTTACAGCCCCAACGATTACGATTTTGAAAAAATTGAAATTGGCACAATTTTGGCACAATTCAATCCATATAGAACAATAAAGAACCATAAAAAACAACAAAGAATTTAAAATAAAATGTAAACCATATTTTAGATGTTTTTATCATTTAAAATATGGTTATTTTAATTAATATATTAAAAATGCCAAAATTATACAATTATAATTTGTGTAAAATCAAAATAATAAAACAAAATATTGGAAATAATATAATTTAAAAGATAAGCTAAAAAATAAAAAAAATTTATCACAAGAAAATTAATCTAATTGTAGGAAAAAACTTGACTTAATCCGACAATTAGGTTAAAATAATTAAGGGGCGAAAATTATGATTTATACATATCAAGAATTAAAAACTAAATATAAAACCGTATATAGTATAAAAAAAGCATTAGAGAATAATGAAATTTATAAAATTGATAAAGGATTATATTCAAACAAAAAATATGTTAATCCAATGGTTTTATACTCTAAGAAATATCCTAATGCAATAATAACTATGGACTCGGCTTTTTATTATTATGATTTAACAGATGTTATTCCTCAAAAAACATATTTAGCTACAAATAGCCATGCGCGTAAAATAACTAATGAAAATGTAGTTCAATTATTTGTGGACAGTAAGATATTAAATGAGGGTAAAATTACAGAAAAAATAGATGGTGAATTAGTAAATATATATGATAAAGAAAGATTATTAGTAGAATTAATTAGAAAAAGAAATCAAATCCCGTTTGATTATTATAAAGAATTAATATCTAATTATAGAAGTATTGTAGATGAATTAGATATGTATAAAATAGAAATATATATATCTTTATATAAAAATGATGTTAGTTTATCTAATGCTTTATTAAGAGAGGTGTTTTAATGAATATAGAACAATTGGTCAATAGTTATATTGACGTTGGATATAGAGTTACTGATGCTGAATCTAAAGTCTGTGAGGATATTATTTTGTTAAAAATTGCAAACTCTAGATTTTCAAAAAATATAACAATAAAAGGTGGAGTGGTAATACATAATATTTCAAAAGATTTGCGTAGAGCTACTCGTGATTTAGACTTAGATTTTATAAAATATTCATTAGATGATGATTCGATAAAGATATTCATTGAAGAATTGAGTCTAATAAATGATGGTATAAAAATATTAATAACTGGACCTATAAAAAAACTACATCATCAAGATTATGACGGTAAAAGAGTTAATATTGAATTATGTGATGAATATAGTAATAAAATAAAAACAAAATTGGATATTGGAGTACATAAAGAATTTAATATAGAGCAAGATGAATATTGCTTTGATTTATCTATTATAAATAAAGGTGCAACTTTGCTTATAAATTCAAAAGAGCAAATAGTTGTGGAAAAAATAAAATCATTATTAAAACTTGGGTTTAGGTCAACAAGATACAAAGATTTATTTGATTTTTATTATTTGATAAACATAGCAAAATTGAATAAACAAAAATTAATAAATTATTTTAATATACTTGTTTTTAACGATGAAGCAATTAGAGAACAAAATATTGAAGATGTACTTGAAAGATTAAAAATGACTTTTAATTCAAATGCTTATCGTAGTAATTTAAGTGATCCAAAAAACAATTGGTTAGATATAACTATAGATGATGCTATAAATAGTGTATTAAAATATATAAAGGAGTTGAAAAATGAATAATGATATATTTTATAGCAGATACACATTTCAATCATGCAAATATAATTAAATATTGTAATAGACCATTTAATAATACAAGTGAAATGAATGAATATATAATTCAAAAATGGAATTCGGTTGTAAAAGATGATGATATAGTATATCACTTAGGAGATGTAGGATTTGGTTCATTAGAACAAATGAAAAGATTAATTGTGAGATTAAATGGAACAAAAATATTACTTAAAGGAAATCATGATTTTAAAATTGGTACAAATGCTTGGAAAGAAATAGGATTTTCAGAAGTATATAAGAAAAAAATTATTTTAGATAATTTATTACTAACACATGCACCAACAGAAGAAGTAGCCGAAAATCAGATTAATGTGTTTGGACATATACATGATAAACCGTTAGATGAAAAATTTGAAAAGAAAAATCATATATGTGTTTCGTGTGATGTAATTGACTACACACCTGTAAGCATAGAAACCATAAAAAACAAATATGAAGAGATAAAATAAATTTAATTATAAGGAGTTGAAGAATAATGAACAATTTAGCTGTATGTGTACAAAATGGAGATGAAAATGTTACATCCAAAGAAACCATAGACGCAATTTATAATTCGGGGTTTAAAAATGTATTTGTTCAATATTATCATAAAAATCCAATAGGGCTAAATGAATTGGAACAAATAGATTATTGTAATGAATTAGGATTAAACGTTATTTTTTGCCATTTAGGATATAAAGCTCCAAGAGCAATTAATGATATATGGTTAGAAGGAGAAGATGGGGAAAAAGTTATAGATGGTTATATTGAAGATTTTAAGCTAATGAAAGAAAAACAAATTGATTTAGTAGTTATGCATCTAATATCAGGTAAAGAACCACCAATGTATAGTGAAATTGGTTTAGAAAGAATAAAAAAACTTGTAAAACATGCAAAAGAATTAGGAATAAAAATAGCTTTTGAAAATACTAAAAAACAAGGCTATTTAGAATACGTAATAGGCAATATAAAAGAGCATAATGTTGGGATTTGTTATGATGCAGGGCATTGTCATACTCATTTTGATGACGAATTTAACTATGAATTATTTAAAGATAGAATATTTGCTGTGCATTTACATGATAATGATAAATCAGATGATTTGCATCTATTACCTTTTGATGGAACTATAGATTGGACTAATGTATTAACTAAATTAAAAGAGAATAATTATAATGGACCAATTACATTAGAGTTATGCTATAGATATGATTACTTAAAACAATCTATAAAGGATTTTTACAAAGAAGGCTTTAATAGAGGACTAAAATTAGAGGAAATTTATAAAAATATTAAAAATATCTAATATGGCACAACTAAAATTTGTACAAAAATATATACAAATAAAGGAAAATGTGTTACAATGACTTAGGTGAAAAAATAACAAGCCAAATTGCTTAAAAGTAAACTCTTTACATAATATTTGCAATGAGATTTCTGGCACAATTTTGGCACAATTCGTTCAATAAGGAACCACACAAACCCATATTAATCAACAAAGAACAATAAAGAAAATTTTTGAGAAAACATACAAGTGAAAACCTTGAAGAAGGCTTAAACACTGGGATGTAAGAAAGAGGAGGAGATTAAAAATGTCAGGTCATAGTAAATGGCACAATATTCAAGCAAAAAAAGGTAAAGCAGATGCTGCAAGAGGAAAAATATTTACAAAGTTAGGTAGAGAATTATTAATGGCAGTTAAGGCAGGTGGACCAGATCCAGTAGCAAATTCAAAATTAAGAGATGTTATTTCAAAATGTAAAGCAAATAATATGCCAAATGATACAATTAATAATGCAATAAAGAAAGCAGCAGGAGCAGGCAATAGTGAAAGCTATGAAGAAATTACATATGAAGGATATGGACCAAATGGTGTAGCTATAATAGTAAATGCTTCAACAGATAATAAGAATAGAACGGCAGCAGATGTAAGACATGTATTTGATAAATTTGGAGGAAACTTAGGAACAACAGGTTGCGTATCATATATGTTTGAGAAAAAAGGTGTAATAGTGATTGAAAAAGCAGAATGTAAATTAGAAGAAGATGATTTAATAATGGTAGCACTAGAAAACGGTGCAGAAAACATGGAAGTGGAAGATGAAGTATATGAATTAACTTCACAACCGGAAGATTTTTCTAATTTAAGTCAAGCTTTAGAAGAAAATGGAATAGCATTTTTAGAAGCTGATGTAAAAATGGTCCCAAATAATTATGTTGAATTAGATGAAAATGGAATAAGAAAAATGGAACTAATTTTAGAAAAACTAGATGAATTAGATGATGTAATAGATGTATATCATAATTGGGATGAATAGAATATAAAGAAAACACCCTCAGATAGAGGGTGTTTTGTTATGTGTGAATTTTATACAACTATTAATTTTTGTGTATAATCTAAATTAGCATTAGGGTTTTTCTTATATCCTAAAGTATAAATATTAGTTGCCATAATGTCTTTTTCAAGCATATTTTTTAAAATCTTATTGTTTGAATTATCTAAAAATTGTTTTACAGAAGTAATTATATTAAGCTTTTTATTCTTACTTAATTCTGATAATAAAAATTTTCCAAGTTCACTTACCCCTAAAATTCTTAAATAAGGAGTAACTTTTTGAGAATTTTCATAATCTTGTTTAGTAATATCTAGTAAAGCATATAGTAGAATTCTATTAATTCTTGTTAAAGTATATCGCTTAGATTTAATTATAAAAAGTAAATCATCAAGAGAATTGCAAGAATTTGCAGCTTCTTTAATTTTGTATTCTAAGCCTTCTGTAACATCAGGTAAATCAGCTATTTGAGAAACAGTCATACAACGTAATTTATATAATATTTCTTTTTCAAATTGAGATATATCTAAAACAAATCTTCCATTGCTAAGTTCATCTTTTAAGATTGAATAACAAGTTTTAGGCATTAAATGACGCACTGATTTTTTATTAAGCAACATTTCTCTAATAGCAGTAGCACTTGCAATATTATTTTCAGAAGATAAGCTATTATAATCAGTTCCAATGCGTTTAATTGTGAAAGCATCAATTTGATTATTAGTTTTCATAATTTGTTTTAAATATTCAATTCCTAGAATATTATTTGAACCAGATAAAACATTAGCAGAATTTCTAATATCATTAATATATAATAGCATAGCATTTTCACGAGCTTTAGGAAAAGAAAGCCCTTTTGCTAATTCGTGAGAGAGCATAGTTACATACTCAGGAGGCTCCCTATAAAATATATCAGCAAACTTATTTAAAACTGAAATATCTCCAGATTCACTTCCAAAAGATAGAACTGTATCACATTTTAAAGCATTAAAAATTTTGATAGCGCCAGAAGCAAAATTTTCTGCACTAGAAATACTATAAATTGTAGGGAGCTCTATTACCATATCAACTCCACAAGACAATGCCATTTGAGTTCTAGCCCATTTATTGATTAATGCAGTATTTCCACGTTCTACAAAATTACCGCTCATTACACAAACTACATAATCAGGATTAGCTTTTTTTATAGATTCATTTAATTGGTGTAAATGTCCATTATGAAATGGATTATATTCACAAATAATTCCTAAAACTCTGCTCATATATTAGTTCCTTTCTTTTTATTTATTGTAGTAATTAGCCCAACGCAGGGGGTTATATATTTAGAACAAATTGAGGACGCCCGAAAAACGTCGCAGGCGTATCCATCGTGGGCTCAATTTTTAATAAATATATAACCCCGACGAGATTGGGCGGACTGTTATAAAAATTATTTAATTAAGTATATTGCTTTTTATCCTAATTTACTGATATAATATCACAATAACGGAAAAAATACAATTATTTTACATATTATTTATACATAAAAAGGAGATGAACACAAATGGAAAAAGTAATAATATATACAGATGGAGCTTGTTCAGGCAATCCAGGCCCTGGAGGATGGGGTACAATATTAATGTATAAGGATGTAGAGAAAGAAATAAGTGGTGGAATGCCACAAACTACAAATAACATAATGGAGATAACAGCAGTGATAGAAGGGCTAAAAATGTTAAAATACAAATGCGAAGTTGAAATATATAGTGATAGTGCATATGTTGTAAACGCATTTAATAATAAATGGATTTACGGTTGGATTAAAAATAACTGGATTAATTCAAGCAAAGAGCCAGTAAAGAACAAAGAATTATGGCAGGAGTTATATGGACTAGTAAAACAGCATGAAGTAAAATTTATAAAAGTTAAAGGGCATAGTGATAACAAATATAATAATAGATGTGATGAATTAGCAAGAAATGCAATAAAAAGTTATAATTAAAATGTAGGGGCGACCATTGGTCGTCCGTTCTTCGAAGAATTTACTAAATAACATTTAATGAAAGGAATGATATAAAAAATGTACGAAGTATTTGCAGATTTACATATACACATAGGTAGAAGTGAAAATAATAAACCAATAAAAATAACAGCAGCAAGGTCATTGAACTTTGCAAACATTGCAAAAGAATGTGCAGATAGAAAAGGAATAAGCATGGCAGGGATAATAGATTGTGCATCTCCTTATGTAATAGAAGATATAGAGAATTTTTTAGCCACAGGTGAAGCATATGAGATAGAAGACGGTGGAATAATATACAAAGATAAAGTCTGTATAATTTTAGGAAGTGAAATAGAAACATCAGAAGTAGGAAAAAATGGAGGTTGCGGAAGTGCCCATAATATATGCTTTTTTCCATATTTAAAAGACATAAAAGGTTTTTCAAATGAAATGAAAAATCATATAAAGAATATAACATTAAGTTCACAAAGAGCAGATATATCAGCTTATGAATTAATTGATATAGTAGAAAAGTATAATGGAATATTAATACCAGCACATTGCTTTACACCACACAAAAGTTTTTATGGAAATTGCACCGATAGATTAGAAAAAATATTTAAAGAAAAATATAGCAGAGTTCCAGCAATTGAGTTAGGCTTAAGTGCCGATACTGAACTAGCAGATAACATTTCAGAACTTGAAGGAAAAACATTTATAACAAATTCAGATGCACATTCACTACCAAAGATTGCAAGAGAATATAACAAAATATTAGTAGAAGATATAAGTTTTAAAGAACTATTAAAGGCTTTAAAAAATGAAGAAGGTAGAAAAGTATTAGTAAATTATGGAATGGATCCTAAACTAGGTAAATACCATAGAACTTTTTGTGAAGTGTGTGGGAAAAATATACCAGGAACTGCACCAGTAACGAAGTGTAACACTTGTGAAAGTAAAAATATAACAATGGGTGTTTATGATAGAATAGAACAAATAAAAGATAAAGAAATAAGTAAAAGCCCTGCAAATAGACCAACATACAACTATCAGATACCATTAACATTTATACCAGGGTTAGGTGGAAAAACAATAGAAAAATTATTAAACAATTTTGAAACAGAAATGAATATATTGCATAAATTATCTTTTGATGATTTAGAGGCAGTAGTTGGAGAAAAAAATGCCAAGAACATTATAAATGCAAGAGAAGGAAATATAACAATACAAGAAGGCGGAGGCGGAGTCTACGGAAAAATAGGAGCTGAATAAATTTGAAAAAACTACTAATTACAGAAAAACCATCAGTAGCAATGGAATTTGCAAAAGTACTAAAATTAGGTGATAATAGAAAAAATGGATATATAGAAAATGGAGAGTGGGTAATAACATGGTGCGTAGGACATTTAGTTACAATGTCTTATCCAGAAAAATACGATGAAAAGCTAAAATTTTGGAGATTGGATACATTACCATTTATTCCAGAAGAGTTTAAATATGAAGTAATACCTCAGGTTGAAAAACAATTTGAAATAATAAAAGGATTATTCCAAAGAGAAGATATAGATACAATATATGTAAGTACTGACTCTGGGCGTGAAGGAGAATATATATATAGATTAGTAGACCAGATGATAGGCGTGCAAAACAAAACTAAAAAAAGAGTATGGATAGATTCTCAAACGGAAGAAGAGATTTTAAGAGGAATAAAAGAAGCAAAAGAGCTATCTGAATATGATAGTTTATCTAATTCTGCTTATTTAAGGGCAAAAGAAGATTATTTAATAGGTATAAATTTTTCAAGACTGTTATCAATAATTTATGGAAAAAAACTTGCACAAACAATAAATGAAGAAAAAGCCTCTATTTCAATAGGAAGAGTAATGACTTGTGTTTTAGGTATGATAGTATCAAGAGAAAGAGAAATACGAAATTTTGTAAAGACAAAATACTATAAAATAAATGCTAATTTTGATAACTTTACAGCAGAATGGAAAGTAAATGAAAAATCATTATTTTTTGAATCACCTAAATTATATAATGAAACAGGATTTAAAAAAGAAGATGATGCAAAACAATTAATAGAAGGTTTAAATGGAAAGAAAGCAATAATTACAGAATTAAAGAAATCAAAACAAAAAGAAAATGCTCCACTTTTATTTAATTTAGCAGAGATACAAAATGAATGTACAAAAAGATTTAAAATAAAACCAGATGAAACGCTAGAAATAATACAGAATTTATATGAGAAAAAGCTTGT
The DNA here is from genome assembly GCA_045650705.1 of Clostridia bacterium. Lineage (GTDB taxonomy): Bacteria > Bacillota > Clostridia > TANB77 > CAG-508 > UMGS1781. The sequence goes on along the minus strand of JAZRRK010000060.1, from coordinate 43,208 downwards.
TACATATCCAAGAACAGATGCAAGGGTATTATCAACTGCAGTTGCAAAGGAAATTGGTAAAAATTTAAATGGCTTAGCTAAAAATTTAAAACAGGATGAAGAGATAAATGGATATATAGCTAAAATGATAGAAGAGAAATATCCAACAAACAACTTAGCAAAAACAAAATATGTAAATGATAGCAAAATAACAGACCATTATGCTATAATTCCGACGGGACAGGGATTTGAAAACTATAGCAAGCTACCAGACTTACATAAAGAAATTTATAGAGTAATAGTAAAAAGATTTCTAGCTATATTTTATCCACCAGCTGAATTTAATAAAATAAATGTTACTATAAATATAGAAAACGAAACTTTCTATGCAAATGAAAAGGTATGTACAAATAAAGGATATTTAGAAGTATTAAAGCAAAAAGAAAATAAAGAAGAAGTAAATGAAAATTTAAAAGATTTAAAAAAGGGGCAAGAGCTAGAAATAGCAGAAATAAATATAAAGGAAGCTGAAACTACTCCACCAACAAGATATAATTCAGGTTCTTTAATATTAGCGATGGAGAATGCTGGAAAATTGATAGAAGATGAAGAACTCCGTGAACAAATAAAAGGAGCTGGAATAGGCACAAGTGCTACAAGAGGAGAAATAATAAAGAAACTGGAAAAAATAAAACATATTGAAATAAATTCAAAAACACAAATTGTAACACCAACACAAAAGGGAGAAGCAATATACGATGTAGTTAATAAATCTATGCCAGATATGTTAAACCCAAAATTAACAGCCAGTTGGGAAAAAGGATTAGAAATGGTGGCAAAAAAAGAAATACAGTCAGAAGAATTTATGCAAAAACTAGAAAAATATATAAAAGCAAAATTTGACAAATTTATTTACAGATAATTATTTTTGCAATCAACCAAATTTATAAATGTATATTTTGTAGTAACTAGCCCAACGCAGGGGCTTATATATTTTTTTCGAAATAAAAATGGCGAGAAGCCAACGGCTTACGGATTACCCTCGTAGCCATCTTGACATTGTTATTGAGAAAAAACATATATAACCCCGACGAGATTGGGCGGATTTTAATGCATTGGGCTACTTACTACTAAAATCTGTCATATAGGTATTAAAAAGAAAAAAATGGAAAAAATATTGCCATAGGAGAAAACACTTATGACAATATTTTTTAGTATTTTAATAGCAATACTATTAATTGGTATAATATTTATAAATTTTTCAATCTTATCAATTAATGTAAAAGAATTAGAGATTGTAAATACAAAAATAAAAAAGTTTAAATTAACGATTAGTTTAAATCTATTTGAGAATATGACTTGGCTGAAACTAACACTAGATAATAATAAAATAATGAAACTTAAGAACAAAGGTAAAATAGAAGTGTTTAATAAAATTTTAAAAACCAATATACTTAAGAACTATAAAAATGTTAAGACAATACAAACTTTGAAAAAAATTATAAAAGTTTTAAAAATATTTAATATAGAAAATTTAAAGGTAAATATAATAATAAGTACCAAGGAGGCGGACAAGACTGCATATATAGTAGCTACTACAGGTATGTTGTTACCAATAATATTTGGGAGAAAGGCAGATAGATTACATTACAAAATAGACCCAATGTATTTAAATAAGAATTACTTATTTATGTCTTTAAATTGTATATTTTCAGTAAAATTGGTACATATTATCAATACTAGAAAGTTATTCACAAAAAAAGATAATAATAGAAAGGAAGTGTACCAATAGTATGGAAGAACATCCAATAGAGGGACTTATGCTCACAGCAATGGATAGCATAAGAGATATGATAGATGTTAATACAATAATAGGAGAGCCTATAAAAATAAAAGAGGATATAACTATAATACCAATTTCAAAAGTGGGATTTGGTTTTGCAGCAGGAGGAAGTGAATTTAAAGGAGAATCCATAGAAGATTATAATAGAAATAATGAAGGAGAAAAAATATCATATAGAAATCCATTTGGAGGAGGAAGCGGAGCAGGAGTATCAATAAATCCAGTAGCTTTCCTAATTGTGCAAAAAGATATAATTAAATTATTACCAGTAGAACATAGTTGTACAATAGATAAAATTTTAGATTATATGCCAGAATTATGTGATAAAACAGAGAAGATGATAGATAAAATAGTTAATAGCAAAAAATCAGAAGAAACCGAAGTAAAAATAGGTATGAAACCAAAGATAAAAAAAGTAGGAGTAAATTATAAATATGATTATGAAACACAAAATGACGATAAGGAACAAGAAGATGAGTAATAGCAGGCTGAAATGCCTGCTATTGCTTTGTAAAAATAATATTTAAAAGGTATAACAATTTAATAATTAAACATCTAAAAGATAAGACAAGAAAAAAACAAAGAAATAAAGAAAAACATCTTGACAGAAATAGTGATATTTAATAAAATGTAGAAGTAGAAATAAAAAATATTAACAAAATAGATTTAAACCTAAAGAGAAAATATGAAAAACAATGGAGGTAAACGATGAGAAGAAAAACTAAAAAAAATCAAAGAGGGATAACTCTAGTAGCACTTGTATTAACAGTAATAGTATTGCTAATATTATTAGGAGTAACAGCCGATATTGCAGTAGATGGAAAGCTATTTGATAGTGCAAGAACAGCTGTAAATGATACAAATGATAAAGTTGCAGGATTTGAAGATAGTGCAGATAGATATGGAAGTCAATTAGACCAAGAGTTAAATGCATATGAAGAAGAAAGTAGAGAATCTTTAAAAGGAAAAAGAGTAGGTGTTAATACTAAATATACAGATACAAATGGGAAAACTGCCATAATACCAGAAGGATTCACCCTATCAGGAATAGCAAGCGAGCAAACAGTGGCTAGAGGATTAGTAATATATGATATACCAGCGACAGAAGTATCATCAATCGATTGGAAAAAACCAGACAGTGTAAAAACAAAATATAATCAATTCGTATGGATACCAGTTGAAGTAACAGAATCAGATACTTCAACTAGTGTAAGTGCATTTTCTTATTCTGTAAGTTCAGGTGCAGAACCAAATGAATCTTATGGATATAGTGGGGAAGTTGAAGATTATGAAAACGCAGTAAAAAGTGTATATAAATATGGGGGTTTTTATATAGGAAGATATGAAGCAGGGACTACAATGCCAAGAAGCAGCGGAGACCAAAGAGGAACTACTCCATTAGTAATAGTACAAGATGCCTATCCATATAATCATGTTCAATGGGGAACAAGTTCTAATACAATAGGAAATGTAGGAGCTGTAAGTTTAAGCAAAAATTTATATGCAGGAAAAACAGGATATGGGGTAATAAGTGAGTTACAATCTGGAGCAACTTGGAAGTGTGTACTTGAGTTTTTAGATTTGAGTTTAACAGGTAATGCCGATGCTTCAACATGGGGAAATTATTATAGCTCAAACTTTAATGTATCTAGGGGGAAATATTGTATAGAAGGAACTTGGACATCTATATCAGGAACATATGCGAAACCATCAAATACAAGAGTTTTATTAACAACAGGTGCTTCTGATAATTTTTGTTCTAAAAATATATATGATATTGCAGGAAATGTGGCTGAATGGACAAAAGCATATTATACTGGAGACTCAGGTACCAAAATAGATACGGATAGAGTTTTTTACGGAGGAGCATATGGAGACGGATTATCAGGAGAAAAAACTTATTGGGATTTAGATAGAGAACCTTTTATAAATAATTTAAACGCTTTACGGTGCTGTTTGGACTCGTTCTTATATAGGTTTTAGACCAGTTCTTTATGTAAAATAGATTTACACTAAAAGATAAATACTAAATAAACATTGGAGGTATATTAATGAAAAATAAAACTAAAAAATATGAAAGAGGAATAACATTGGTAGCTCTTACTATAACAATAGTTGTGATGCTAATATTAGCAGGTGTAACAGTAGACGTAGTAATAGATGGAAAACTATTTGACAATGCAAAAACAGCAGTAAATAAGTCAAATGATAAAGTTGGACAAGTAGAGGATGAAGCTACAGGACTAATGGGTACTTTTGATGAAAAAATAGAAAAGCAAGAAGAGCAAGAAAGACAATTAATAGAAGCAACAAGAGTAACTACAAATACAGAATATAAAGATAGAAACGGAGAAACAGCAATAATTCCAAAAGGATTCACATTATCAGGAATAGCAAGTGAACAAACAGTAGACGGTGGATTAGTAATATATGATATACCAGAAGCAGAAGTCGAATCGATAAATTGGGAAGATCCAAACAGTGTAAAAACAAAATACAATCAATTTGTATGGGTACCAGTTGGAATATCAAGTTCAGATACTGAAACTAGTGTGGCGATGTTTTATTCAGCAGATGAACCATATGAAAATGGATATGATGGAGAAGAGGATGATTATGCTGAAGCAGTTGCGAGTGTTTATAAAAATGGAGGGTTTTATATTGGTAGATATGAAGCAGGAAGCACAGTTAAAAGAACTAGTGGAAATGCTTCAACAACCACTAATTTGGTAGTAAGACAAGACGCATATCCATATAACTTTGTAGAATGGGGGGCAACTTTGACAGATATAGGTACAAAGGGAGCTGTTTATTTAAGTAAACAATTGTATTCTAATAAAAATGAATATGGAGTTAAGAGCAATTTGATTTCTGGAACCGCTTGGAATGCTACAATGAACTTTATAAAAACAAAAAAGAATGTTACTAATAGTCTTGACTGGGCAAATTATTTGTCAAGTACATTTACTATTCAAAGAGGGGCATATTGCGTTGAATATGGAAGTTGGATAACTGTAAATGGTTCATATACTAAGCCAGTAAACTCTTCTGTAATGCTTACAACTGGTTCTTCAGATATTTTTTGTGCCAATAATATATATGATTTGGCTGGAAATTGTCATGAATGGAGCTTAAGAGCAGCAACTAAGGTTGGAGACCGACATATTTATGGAGGATCTGCAGGAAAGTTTTCTTGGTCAGAAGCTGGTTCAGGGGCTTCAGCATCCCAATATTTAACCGTTCCTGGTGCTGGTTTCTTAGTAGGTTTCCGTCCAGTACTTTATATAAAATAATAATTTAATAAATAACTGTGATAAATTTTATAAATCACAGTTATTTTTATATTACATAGGTAATATTTACTTAAGTATTTATATTTATGTAACTTTCTACTAATAATTTCCAGAAAACATTGACTTTTGACAAAAAAAATTATAAAATATTGTATGTGAAAAAACACATAAATTTGCGAGGAGGATAGATGTTATGGGAGAAGTAATAGTTATAACATCAGGAAAAGGTGGAGTAGGAAAAACAACAACTACAGCAAACCTTGGTTCAAGTCTAGCAGAAACAGGTAAAAAGGTAGTGTTAGTAGATACAGATATTGGACTTAGAAATCTTGATGTTGTTATGGGACTAGAAAATAGAATAGTATATGATTTAGTCGATGTAATAGAAGAAAAATGTAAATTAAGACAAGCTCTTATAAAAGATAAACGTTTTGAAGAATTGTTTTTATTACCTGCTGCCCAAACACGAGATAAAAATGCAATAAATGAAGAACAAATGAAAGAATTAACAAACAAGTTAAAAGAAGAATTTGATTATGTATTAATAGATTGTCCTGCTGGAATTGAACAAGGATTTAAAAATGCTGTAGCTGGAGCTGATAGAGCCATAGTAGTAACCACAGCTGAAATATCTGCTATTAGAGATGCTGATAGAATAATAGGATTATTAGAATCAGCCGAGATAAAAAATCCAGAGTTAATAGTTAATAGACTAAGACCAGCAATGGTTAAAAAAGGCGAAATGATGGATGTAGATGATATAGTTGATTTATTATCAATTGATTTAATAGGGGTAGTGCCAGATGATGAGAATATAATTACACAAACCAACAAAGGTGAACCTGTAATTAAGAATAAAAAAGCACCATCAGGGAAAGCATATATAGAAATAGCTAAGAGAATATTAGGAGAAAATATAGATGTTACTATTCCAGGAAGGGAGAAAGGTCTTTTTAGAAAAATAAAAGGTCTATTTAAAAGAAATTAAAACATTAACAGATGTGGGGGAATGGGCATGTTTGAGAGCATACTAAAATTTTTTAAGAAATTGGGAAAAGGTGAAGGTAAAGAAGAAAGTGGTAGCAAAAATAAGGCAAAAGAAAGATTACACCTAGTATTAATGCAAGATAGAGCTAATGTGTCAGCAGACTTTCTAGAATTAATGAAACAAGAAATAATAGACGTAATTAAAAAATATATAGAAGTAGAAGAAAGTGAAATAGATGTAAGACTTACAAACGAAGTGAAAGAAGACGGAACAACAAGTGCACCATCTCTATACGCAAACATTCCAATAATAAATATTAGAAATGATATGAAAAAAGAAGTAGAAGAAGATAAAAAGAAAGAAGAAAAGAAACAAGAAGATGAAAAAACGGAGGATAAAAAAGAAGATAAGGTAGAGGAAAAAGAAAATAAAGAAGATATAGAAAAAGTTAAAGATAAAGAACAAAAGAAACCAAAAAAGCAAGAAGAGAATACAAAGGCTAAAGAAGAAACAAAGAAAAAAGATGTAAAAGAAGATTAAATACATATTTATAGATTAATTCATATGGTGAAAGGATAAATATGAATAAAAAACAATTAAAAAACACAGACTGGACTATTTTAATCTTTTCAATAATATTAATAATAATTGGACTTTTTGCACTTTATAGTGCAAGTAAGTCATCAGAATTAGAAGACCTAAAAAAACAAATAATTTGGACTATTGTGGCTATACCAGTAACAATATTCTTTATAATTATAGATTACAAAACAATTGCAAAGATAAGCATAGTATATTATATTATTTCAATAATTCTACTAGTAGCTGTACTTTTAACAAGTGCAATAAATGGTGCAACAAGCTGGTTTAATCTAGGACCAATATCAATACAACCAGCTGAATTTGCAAAAATTGCAGTTGTTTTATTTTTAGCAAATACAATGTCTAGAATGTCTAAAACAGAATTGAACAGGCCTGTAAAATTATTAATAATATTGGGATTAGCAATATTGCCAGTCATTTTAATAGTTCTTCAACCAGACTATGGAACAGCAATGGCGTATATAGTTGCAACAGTAGCTATGTTATATGTTGCAGGAATAGGTAGAAAATATATAGTAGTTTCAGCTCTATTAGTTATTATACTTGTTCCAACATTATACTTTTTCGTATTACCTGAACATGCGAAACTAAGAATAGATGTATATTTAAATCCATATTTGGATCCAAGAGGAGCAGGATATAATATTATACAATCAAAACTAGCAATAGGTGCTGGTAGATTAATAGGACAAGGTTGGTTAAATGGAACACAGACACATTTAGGATTTTTATATCCTAAAACAACTGACTTTATTTTTGCTGTAATAGGTGAAGAAATGGGATTTATAGCGTGTTCTGCGATAATAATTATATTTATAGCATTAATAACTAGAATGATAAATATTGCGAAAACTGCAAGAGATGACATGGGTTCATATATTGCAATAGGAATAGCACGGCATTTTTATATTTCACGTTTTAGAAAATATAGGAATGACGATGGGATTACTTCCAATAACAGGAGTTCCTTTGCCATTTATAAGTTATGGAGGAAGTTCTCTACTTACTAATATGATTTGTATAGGACTGTTGCTTAATATTAGTAGTAATCGTGAAAAATCAATTTTTAACTAAGCAATCCGCCCAATCTCGTCGGTGTTATATATGTTGGGCTAGTGTATTTCATATAATTATAATTAAAGGAATGAAGAAATGTATATTAAGAAATTAAAAATAGGAAATGTAGAATTAGAAAATAATGTATTATTAGCTCCAATGGCTGGAGTAACAGATGCAAGCTTTAGAAAGATATGCAAGAAATATGGAGAGCCAGGCTTAGTATGTACAGAAATGATAAGCAGTAAAGGATTATATTATAATGACCAGAAAACAGAAGAATTATTAGAGGTTAGTAAAGAAAAAAGACCAATTGCAATACAAATATTTGGTAGTGATCCAAATATTATGGGTGCTATTGCAAATAAAGTAGAAAAATATGGAGATATAATAGATATAAATATGGGATGTCCTGCTCCAAAAGTGGTAAAAAATGGTGACGGAAGTAAATTGCTTTTAAATTTAGAATTAATCGGACAGATTGTAGAAAATGTTACTAAAAATACAACAAAACCAGTTACAGTAAAAATAAGAAAAGGATGGAATAGTGATAATATAGTTGCAGTTGAAGCTGCGCAGATAATAGAAGAAGCAGGAGCAAAAGCTATAACAGTACACGGTAGAACAAGGGATGAATTTTATTCAGGAAAAGTAGATTTAGACATAATAAAAAAAGTAAAAGAGGCAGTAAAAATACCAGTAATAGGAAATGGAGATATAAAAACTACAACTGATGCAATAAAAATGTTTGAATATACAGGTGTAGATGGAATAATGATTGGAAGAGGGATTTTGGGTGAACCTTGGAAAATGAAAAACATAATAAAAGAATTACAAGGTAAATCTAGTATAATTGAAAAAACACCTCAAGAAAAATTTCAAATAATAAAGGAACATCTACAGATAGAAATAGAAGAAAAAGGTGAATATGTAGGAATTAGAGAAATGCGTAAACATATTTGCTGGTACTTAAAAAATTTAAAAGACTCAAGTAAAGTAAGACAAGTAGTAAATCAGTTAGAAAGTCAAGAGGAAGTAATAGAGGTATTAGAAGAATATTTTAAAATACTATAAAACATAAGAACCCTCCGTCACCCTATCGGGTGCCACCTCCCTTATTAAAGGAGGTTTATAGAGGTGGCCAATGATTAACCTAAACTACGAAGTATTACAAGAAAGCCCCTTTAACAAGGGGCTGCTGAGCGAAGTGAAGCTGGGGGTTCTTAAATTTTCTTAAAAGGGAGAAAGTTAAAACTATGGATAAACAAAAAAGAATTAGAAATTTTAGTATAATAGCACATATTGATCATGGAAAATCTACATTAGCAGATAGATTAATTGAAAATACTGGGTTGCTTTCAGAAAGAGAGATGCAAAGCCAAGTCCTTGATAATATGGAATTAGAAAAAGAACGTGGAATAACAATTAAAGCACAAGCCGTAAGAATGGAGTATAAAGCAAAAGACGGAGAAATATATATACTAAATTTAATAGATACTCCTGGTCATGTAGATTTTAATTATGAAGTATCAAAAAGCTTGGCAGCGTGTGAAGGTGCTATATTAGTGGTAGACAGTAGCCAAGGAGTTGAAGCTCAAACACTAGCAAATGTTTATTTAGCATTAGATAACAATTTAGAAATATTGCCAGTAATTAATAAAGTGGATTTGCCAAGTGCTAGACCAGAAGAAGTAAAAAAAGAAATAGAAGATATAATAGGAATTCCAGCAATGGATGCACCATGTATATCAGCAAAATCAGGTTTAAATATTGAGGAAGTATTAGAAAGAATAGTGACAGATTTTAAACCTCCTGTAGGAGACAGTACAAAACCACTAAGATGCTTAATTTTCGATTCAATATATGATAATTACAAAGGAGCAGTGAGCTATATTAGAGTAGTAGAAGGCACTGTTAAAACAGGCGATGAAATCTTATTTATGGCAACAAATAAAAAATTTGTCGTTACAGAATTAGGATATCTAGAACCAGGAGCATATAGGCCAGCAGATAAATTAGAAGCAGGAGAAGTAGGATATATAGCGGCGAGTGTAAAAACAGTTTCTGATTTAAGTGTAGGAGATACAATAACAACAATAGAAAATCCAGCAAAAGAACCATTACCAGGTTATAAAAAAGCTAATTCAATGGTATATTGTGGTGTTTATCCATTAGACGGCGGGGATTATGAGAATTTAAAAGTAGCTTTAGAAAAATTAAAATTAAATGATGCAGCACTTAGTTATGAACCAGAAACATCAGTAGCATTAGGATTTGGATTTAGATGTGGATTTTTAGGATTGTTACATTTAGAAATAATCCAAGAAAGATTGGAAAGAGAGTTTGACTTAAATTTAATAACAACAGCACCATCTGTTATATATAAAGTATACAAACGCGACGGAGAAATGATAGAACTGTATAATCCAGTAGACTTACCTCCAACACAAGATATAGAATACATAGAGGAACCAATGGTAAAAGCTGAAATAATGGTGCCAAAGGATTTTGTAGGTAATGTAATGGAAATTTGCCAAGACAGAAGAGGCATATATTTAGATATGAAATATCTAGATGATATAAGAGTTTGTTTAGAATATGAACTTCCATTAAATGAAATTATATACGACTTTTTTGACACATTGAAATCAAAAACAAAAGGATATGCATCTATAGATTATGAATTTACTGAATACAGAAAAGCAGAATTAGTTAAATTAGATATACATATAAATAATGAGCAAGTAGATGCTTTATCTTTTATAGTACATAAAGATAGTGCATATACACGTGGCAGAAAAATGGCAGAAAAACTAAAAACAGTAATACCAAGACAATTATTTGAAATACCAATTCAAGCTATTGTAGGTGGAAAAATAATAGCAAGAGAAACAATATCTGCAATGAGAAAAGATGTACTTGCAAAATGCTATGGTGGAGATATATCAAGAAAGAAAAAATTATTAGAAAAGCAAAAAAAAGGTAAGAAAAAGATGAGACAAATAGGAAGTGTAGAAGTACCACAAGAGGCATTTTTATCAGTTCTAAAATTAGACGAGGAGTAATATATGGACGAAAGGAAATTTTTACGAGCTATTAATTGTAAAGACAACATAAATGGAGAATTTACATATTCAGCAGTTTATCAATTCCTAGATAAATCTAGCAGTATAACAATTCCTAGAAAAATAGACATATTAAAAAACTTTTTAAGGATAAATAGGAATTCTAAATTACCAGCTGAAATTATAGATGAAAACTTTGAACAGATATTATATAAAACAAATAATTATTATTTAGGAAGCTTACTTAATTTATTACTAGATAATGAAAGTACAAGAGATATGATATTAGAAAACTTTGACATAGTTTTAGAACGATTTAGAACAGCAAAAAATTATGGAAATTCTAAAGAAATGGAAGTAGAGTTATTGGGATTTAGCCAAGAAGAGTTTTTTGAAAAATTAAAACAATTGCCTGAAGGACAGCAAATTATAAAGGATAATTGTAATAATATACTTGGAAGTGTAAGAAAGAAAAATTTGTTTAAAGTAGTTCAAGTATTAAAAGGAATTTCAAGAAAATTAGATAATAATTTTGAACATAGTTTAAAAGCAAATCATTTAGAGGTTTCAAAGTTTCTATTAAGTACAACAAAAATTAGACCATTTTATGAGGAAAGGAAAGATAAATTAATAAACGATTATACTGTTACTTTATCTACAATTATACAAGAACTATTAAAAAGCGAAAAAGCAAAATGGTTAGATATAAATAGAATAGGTGGAGGAGGGTATAGTGATGTTTATCAAATAGGAGATAAAATATTAAAAATAGGTTCAACAAGAGGAACATACAATATACCAAATCACACTAGAATATTACAACCATTAACAAGAATAAATTTGCTAGATGAAGAAAAGGATAATATGGCATTTGCATGTATAGAAATTTGTGACAAAGTTAATCCTTTAGGTAAAGAAGATATGGGCAAAGGAACTTTATACAAAATATATAAAGAGCTTCGAGATGACGGGATAATTTGGTCAGACGTTAGATTTCCTAATCTAGGAAGATTGAGGAAACCTAATATTCCGACTTTGAATGGCGAAAAAATGAAAGTTGCACCAAATTCAATCGGTTTTGATGAAAAAATTAGAGGCAAAGAATTAGAAAATGATGACATAGTAATTCTAGATACAGATTTTATATATAACCAAGATAGTCCTAATATTGTATGGGCAGCTAACGGACTTTCTTTAGCATTTGAAAAAAGATGGCAACAAGAACAACAAGCTAAAATAGCAGAAAAACATAGTGAAAATAAAAATACTGAAAGGGTAGATGAAAAAAATGAGAGACAATAAAAAAAATAATAATAAAAAACACACAAAATCAAATAACTACAAAGAAAGAAGCAAGAAAGATTTTAAAGTAAATCATAAAAATGATAATCAAAATCAGGAATTTTCTGATCAAATAGAAGGACGTAATTCAGTTTTAGAATTATTAGAAAGTGGTAAAGATGTTAATAAAATATTTATAGAAAAAGGAGAAAAACATGGTTCTATAAATAAGATTGTGGGAATTGCAAGAGACAGAAAAATAGTGATAGTAGAAGTAGATAAAGTAAAATTAAATAAAATGTCACAAACACAAAATCATCAAGGAGTAATAGCAATAGTACCGCCATTTAATTATTGCCAAGTTGAAGATATATTACAAAAAGCAAAAGACAAAAATGAAAAGCCATTCGTATTAATATTAGATGGAATAGAAGATCCACATAATTTAGGTTCAATAATAAGAACTGCTGAAACAGCTGGAGTACATGGTATAGTTATACCAAAACGTAGGGCTTGCAGTGTAAATAGTACAGTATATAAAGTTGCGAGTGGCGCAGTAGAACACATGAATATAGCAAGAGTAAATAATATAAATGATACAATAAAATATTTAAAAGGTAATGATGTCTGGATATATGGTACGGACATCAATGCTGAAAAATATTATTATGAAGAAAATTTAACAGGCGCAGTTGCAATAGTAATAGGAAGCGAAGGCTTTGGAATGGGAAAATTAGTTAGAGAAAACTGTGATGTATTATTAAAAATACCAATGAAAGGAGAAATAACATCACTGAATGCTGCAGTATCAGCAGGAATAGTAATATATGAGGCAGTAAAACAAAGAATGTAGTATAAAACAATGTGGAAATTTGAAGAGAACTCTTCTACAAATTTCCACATTTTTTTTGACGTTTTACCTTGACTTGATTTTAAGTATATTATATACTTATTTCAGATAAAATTTACTAATGATGCAGGAGATGAAAAAATGAAAAAAATCAAAAAGGTTCTTAGCTTTATGTTGATTTGTATAATAATGTTTTATTGTATATTATCAATTATTTTAAACAGCCAAGTTCAAGCTAGAGAACGTACAGAGGATATAACTAATTTAACAAAATATCCATATATATATACAGCTGTCCAAGAACTAAAAACAGCACATCCAAATTGGACCTTTACCATATTATATACCGGTTTGGATTGGAATACAGTTCTTGAAAACCAAACCACTGTATTACATACAAGAAGTTTAGTACATAATTCTCTTGTAACTGGAAATGTATCAGACTGGGTATGCTCAGTTTGTGGAACAGATCCAAAGGATAACGGTTCTTGGTATTGTGCTTCAAACAAAACAGTATCATATTATATAGATCCTAGAAATTGGTTAAATGAAACTTATATATTTGCATTTGAGACTTTATCATTCAATGAAAATGTACATACTGTAGAAGGTGTACAAGCAATATTATCAGGAACATTTATGGATGTTAGCAGTATTACATACATAGATACAGCAGGAAATACTCAAACAATTAATAAATCTTATGCTCAGATAATTTATGAAGCAGGTAAGAAGAATAATGTAAGTCCATATCATTTAGCAGCAAGAATAAGACAAGAACAAGGAAATGGAACAAGTAACTTAATATCAGGACAATATACTTATACTTACACAAATACGGAAACAAATACAGAACAACAAACTTTATATTTAGGATATTATAATTATTTTAATGTAGGAGCAAGCGGAAACTCTGCAGCAGATATTATAAAGAATGGGTTGGAGAGAGCTAAGAGTAGTGGTTGGACAAATCCAGAGCTTGCAATAAATGGAGGAGCTGAATTTCTTAAAGGTGGATATATTGGAAATTATCAAGATACATTATATTTACAAAAATATCATGTAGATAGTAATAGCAAATATTCTTTATATGGTCATCAATACCAACAAAATGTATCAGCACCATATACAGAGAGTTTAGATGTGTATGATGCATATGAAGAATTAGGAATTTTAGAAAGCAATTTTAATTTTATAATACCAGTATATGAGAATATGCCTGAAACAATATCAGAAAAACCAGGTAAAAATGTTACATATACTACAGAGGAAGTAGTAGTACAAACGCAAACAACAGATTTAAGTATACGTAGTGGTCCATCAACAGATTACTATGTAAAAGCTAAAGTTCCAAAAGGAACAATAATAACTAGAATTGAAAAAGCAAACGAAGTTTCAAGTGATGCAAGATATTGGGATAGAGTTATATATAATACAGGGACAGAGATAATATTTGGATATGCATCAAGAGAATATTTAGGAGATGCAGAATTTACCGAAAAAGTTCATGAGGAAACAACAATAGCAACAATGTGCAATTTAAGAAATGGTCCATCAACAACTAATGCGACCGTAAAACAAATATTACAACCAGGAACGAATGTAATAATTGTAGAGAAACTTGCATATAAAATATCTGGACATATATGGTATAGAGTAAAATTAGAAGATGGAACACAAGGATATATATCATCAGCATATTTACAAACAGAACCAGCAGAAAAATATAAGATAGAAGGAACATATATAAAAGTTTCTCCAAGCACAAAGATAACTGATATACCAGAAGCTGTATTATCAGGAGATACTTTTGGAACAGGCGCAAAAGTAACAATAGGTGGCGTAGAATATACAATTGCAATGGTTGGAGATGTAAGTGGAGACGGACAAATAAAATCAAAAGATTATATGATGATTAAAAATTATATAATGGGAACATTAACACTAACAGATTTAGAAAAGATAGCAGCTGATGTGAGTAAAGACAGCGATATAAAATCAAAAGATTACATGATGATTAAAAATCATATAATGGGAATATCATCAATTACTTTATAAAAAGGAGAATAGTGCAATGAATAAATTAAGTAAAAAACTTATTATAATTACAATGATAACTTTATTGATAGCAATGTTAATTCCAATTGGAGTTAATGCAGTAGGAAGTTTTTCACTAAATAAAAGTTCAGCAAGTTTAACAACAGGAGGAACAACAACTATTACTGTAACAGCTTCAGGCTGTGCAGGTCAATTTAGTATAAGCTCATCTAATACAAGTGTAGCGACAGTAAGCACATCATCAGTATGGTTAGACAATTCTAGCGAAACAATTACAATAACATCTAAATCAGCAGGAACTGCTACAATTAGCATTACATCAGTTGATGTTACAGATACAGACTTAAATGATGTAATTGGAACAAAAACTTGCTCAGTTACAGTTTCTAATCCAGCCCCAAAGCCAGAACCAGAAAAACCAACAACAACTACACCATCAACTAATAATAATACAACAACCAATAATAATACAACAACAAACAACACGACAACAGTAACAAAATCAAGCAATTCAAAATTAGGAGAATTAGAAATTGCAGAAGCTACTATAACACCAGAGTTTAGTAGTTCAGTAAAAGAATACTCTATAAGTGTACCAAATGAAGTTACAAAATTAAGTATATCAGCAGTTGCAGATAGTTCAAAAGCAACAGTAAGAATAACTGGAAATGATGAACTAGTTGTAGGAGAAAATGAAATAGGAATAACTGTAACAGCTGAAGATGGAAGTAAAACAACATATACTATACTAGCAACAAGAAAACAACCACAGCTAAGTTTAAAAGAAGTATCAGTTTACTATATAGATGAAAATTCAGAAAAAGTATTATTACAATTAGATCCACAATTTAGTTTTGATATCTATGAATATAGTATAATAGATAAATTACCATATACAGTAAAAGATTTGATAATAGAAGCTAATGCAAATCGTGAAAATGCAATTATAGAAATACTAGGGAATGAAGAACTAAAGGCAGGAGAAAATACAATAACAATAAAAACAACTATAACAGATGAAGCAGGATTAGAAGAAAAGAAAACATATACTATAAAAATAGAAAAAGAAGAAGAACCAATTACAACTGCTTTAACACCACTACAAAAAATAAAAAATTGGTTTAGCGGAATAGGAACAGGTATTACAAGTTGGGCAACAGCAAACTTTAATAGGATAATAACAGGAATGCTATTAGCTTCAACTGCAACATTTGTAGGATTAACGGTATACTTTGCATATGACTATAAAAACTATAAAAAGGTCTTAGCAAAATTAGCAGAATTAAATAAGTCAAATTTAATGGAAAGAGCAAATGTAGCTTTAGATCCAGAAGTAGTAAATAAAAATCTGGCAGAAACAGAAAATATAGAAGAAATAGAAACGCAACAATCTGAAAATGAAAATATAAAAATAGAAGAAGAGAATATAGTTACTAAAACAAAAAAAGCAAGAGGAAAAAGATTTAAATAAGATATTACAAAAATAAGTGTGCAAATAAATTGTACACTTATTTTTAATATGTTATAGAAGTTTGAATTTTATGTTAATCTATGCTATAATATAATAGCTATATATTAATAGTCTTTCTTAGTGCTATGGAGGTATGCACTATAAAAAATCTATAATTAGAAGAAAGGAATTTACTATGAAAGCAAAGGAATTCATGGAACAGCTGAAAAAAAGCGAAGAACCCCATTCTGAATTCAGCAAACAATCTGCTTCTGAATTTTTCTCAGGAGAAGGTCGTAAAATGCTCAATATCATAAAAAAAAGAGCTAACATCATAAATGAAAGCTCTTTTATGATAAGTGATTGGGATATTACCCAATTACAGAATGAGGAAATTTACAAAGGAAGAAACTTTGTAAACGACATGGAGGAACTGGGCTTCACTTGGAGAGTGTCCAGTCTTTACACTGGAATTTTGCCAATAAAAACTTTAGTTTTTACAGCTAATAACTAACCTCTAAAAGAGGCATATGATTTAACAGTCATATGCCTCTTTTTTGTATAAGTTCTTCAACTAAAATTTACCTTCTAGATTCTTTAAAATAATACTATTTTCATTAAAAACTTATTTATTATTTTGTAATTATACTTTTTGATTTTATATAGGTTATTATAACAAATATTAAAGCTAATCCTATAAAGAATAATAAATTATTTCCTTTTCCTGAGTTAGGCAATGCTTCATTTGTATTTTTTTCAGAGTTATTGTTATTTTGAATTATATCATTAGTAACTTCATTTGAGTCTTTTACTATATTTTGTTCAGGTACTTCGTTATTATTTATTTCGGAGCTATCTTCAAATTCAATATTAAATTCTTTATCGTCAATTTCATATTCTTGTCCATTATAATCAGTGATTTTTATATTAGCTACTTTTATAATTGTACTTTTTGTATCAACATTTTCTTTTAATTTAAATTTTTCTATTATAGATATTCCAGAATTATTTAAAGATGTATATGTAAATTCTCCTGTTTCCATATTGGATGATGCGGAAGTATTATTTGATGAGGTTCCACCTGTATCTAATTTAGAAGAATCGTATTCTATATAACCTGTCATTTTAAAAACTTTATCACTAGAAAATGTAAGTTCTATTACATCATCTTTATGTAGTTTAGTACTATTTATGGAAATATTGATTGTTGCTGTTTCTTCAGCGTTTGATATATTACTAATATTTAAAATTAGTAAAAAAATTACAAATAAAACAATTATTCTTTTGTTCATTTTCTCCTCCTATTATCTATATATTAATTACATTTTATACTAAAAGAAAAAAAATGTCAATCATTTTGGAACCTTTGTCCAATAAAATATAGAGAAAATAGAAAAATTATAAATTAAAAAATTGACAATGAGCGTATTTTGTGTTATTATTACAAAAATGCAATGAAGAGGAAAAGTAACTTTATATCTTATACAAGTGAGTTACGTATAGTGTGAAGTAATTATAAGAGTACTGTGAAAGAACACCTCTGAGCAGACTACCGAAAAGCTATAGCTTAGTAGACTAGTCCGGAAGCAAACCGTAATCAAATTGCTATGCTTGTTAGAGCAAAAAAGAGATTATTAAAGAAATTTTTAACTTTGATAATAAATAAGGTGGCACCGCGGATACCAGTATTCGTCCTTATTGTAGGATGATACTGGTATTTTTGTATAGAAAGGAGCAAACAAATATGAAAAGGAAGATTAATAATTAATGTATGAGAATATAAATAATTAGGAGGTGATTTATATGTCAAATGATAGTGATAATGATGGCAATAATAAAATATAAAATAGATATATCCTACAAGTATCTTAATTTATTAAAAAAATTAAATTAAGAAAGAAGGAAATAAAATGAAGAAAGAATTAACTTATTTGGAAACTATAAAAGCGATATCTGAAATAAAAAAATATTTTGAAAATCAGTTAGAAAGTAGATTAGGACTTATAAAAGTACAAAGCCCATTATTTTTAAAAACCTCTACAGGATTACAAGATCAATTGTCAGGATTTGAAAAGGCTGTAAGTTTTAAAAGAGGAGAAGAGGATTTTGAAATAGTACATTCATTAGCTAAATGGAAACGAGAAGCTCTAGGAAAGTATCAGTTTAAATTTGATACAGGGTTATATACAGATATGAAAGCAATTAGAAAAGAAGAAATAGTTGATGATATTCATTCATTATATGTCGAACAATGGGATTGGGAAAAAGTCATTGATAAAAGTGATAGAACCATAGAGTATTTAAAAGATACTGTAAGGGCTATATATAAAGCAATTAGACAAACATCTATTTATATGAAACAAAAATATCATTTTTTAAGTATAAAGCTACCTAAAACAATCACATTTATTACTAGCCAAGAACTAGAAGATTTATATCCAGACATTTCACCAAAAGAAAGAGAACAAAAAATTGGGAAAGAGAAGAAAGCAGTATTTATAATAGGAATAGGAGATAAACTAAAATCAGGTATTGCCCATGATAAAAGAAGTCCAGATTATGATGATTGGCATTTAGATGGAGATTTATTGATATATGATAAAAAAATAAGTAAAACAATAGAAATATCATCTATGGGAATTAGAGTTGATGAAAAGTCATTAGAAAGTCAATTAAAAATGGCTAAGTGTATGGATAGAATCATTATGCCATACCACCAAAAAATATTAAAGGGTCAATTGCCATATACAATAGGTGGGGGGATAGGACAATCAAGAATATTAATGCTTTTGTTAGAGAAAAAGCATATAGCAGAAGTACAGGCATCATCTTGGGAAGAAAAAACATATAAAGAACTAAAAGATATAAAGATTTTATAGAAGATATTGAATAGAAGACTAAAAAATAAGGAAAAGCGCAAAAACTGTGGACAAGGGTGGACAAGGGGACGTTGTTTATGTCCATAGGGTTTGGTATTATTGGATAAAAATAAATGTCAGAAGAGACGTTTCTTATTGACAAAAGTGAATAGTTAATAATGAAAAGTTAATAGTGAATAGTCCAAATATGCTCTAAGCAATTTATAAAAAACTATTCACTATTAACCATTCACTATTCATTATTCACTGCGACTGTCAAGTCGCACAATTGGAGCGTTTGTCGTGGTTATTTGCGAAAAAACTCTCCAAAATCTTCTTGGCTCCCGTCTTACTACATAAGTAGTAGAGGGTTAAGTTAAATATATTTTAGCATATTATATTTAACATGTGAATAAATTTTGACATTATTAGTATATTCAAATTCATCGATTTTATGTTAAAATTTATTAATCAGCTATCTTTATTTATAAAATGCAGTGTACTATTAAAAATATTAATGGAATATAATATAATCTTAATATAATAATGTGAAAGGAGAATGCATTTATGGAAAGAATAAATCCAAAGGAAAAATATTATGAGAATGTTGCAAACACAATAATCAAAAATTTAAGCAAACGTCAAATAGAGGGATATTACTACCCAGATAGTGCATCAGCGTTAAAAAAAGCATTAGAACTAATGCCAAAAGGAGCTAGCATTGGGTGGGGAGGCTCAATGACACTTGTAGAGACAGGACTATTAGATGCAATTAAAACAGATGAATATAGAATAATAGATAGAGACATAGCTAAAACTCCGGAAGAACAGCGAAAAATATATGGCGAAATATGTTGTGCAGACTATTTTCTAATGAGTACCAATGCAATAACATTAGATGGAGAATTAATTAATATAGATGGAAGAGGAAACAGATTAGCATTCTTATGTTATGGACCACAAAACGTATTAATATTAGCAGGAATGAATAAAGTAGTTACAGATGTTGAAGCAGGTTTTAAAAGGGTGCGAGATATAGCCTCACCTCCAAATACTGTAAGACTAAATAAAAAAACACCATGTGCAATTACAGGAAAATGTGAAAATTGCTATTCACCAGATTGTATTTGTGGACAATTTTTAATGACAAGACGTTCAGGAGTACCAAACAGAATAAAAGTTATATTAATAGGGGAAGAGTTAGGGTATTAATTTTTTATGAAATATTATAAAGAAATTGTCGATATACATTGAAAACAAAACAAGAATCTCTTGATATAATTTATCAATGGGGGTATGCCGTTGACATAAATTGACAATAAAAATGGAAGAATGTATGATTTTCCTAGAATAAAGTCACACAAGTCTTTCTGGAAATAATTCGTACCATCTTTAAGAAAATCGTATATGTAGTGTCTTAAACAGAAGGCAATATATCCTTTTGTATAATCTACACCAGAATCAAAAGCTTCTCGTTCTTCTACTGTGTTGAATTTTTTCATTGTTTTATCCTCCTTAAAATAATTATTTTATCAAATTGCCTCGTGCCGTTCCGCTAAAAAGGATATCAACGAATTGACATAATAATTTTATCATTTTTTTGTTGATTTTGCAACCTATACATTATTATTTTGTAATTAATATTTGATAATGTCAGAGTAAATTTAACATTTGATTATGTCATAATAAAGATGGACATAACCAACATCCCACTTGTCCACAATAAAATAGGAGGCAATCTCTTTTTACAGTAGCCTCCTACATAATCTTTAGGAAAGTTTATTGAAGCTTTCCAATTGAGCTTGGAGTAAACGAACTTCTAACCTCAAAACCTTCATCAACGCTCCTAATTATTGAAAATTGCCGCCGTAGAATTCTGCCAATTACATCGGAATTGCAAAAATTTCCTGAAAAGTGCATAACAACAATTACCCTGTGTTTTTTGCCTTTATGAATATCCTTAGTTGGAAATACAATTTGACTAGTATTACCAATAGCCATTTTGTTAGTTTCCCAATTGATAAAGGCACTCGGAAGTATTTGTTCATAATCTACAGAAAAACTTTGAATTTCACATGTTTCAGCAATTTTTTTAGCCAAGCGTTTTTGTTGATTTTTAAATTTTCTTACTTTCCGTTTGTCCATATTTAACTCCTCCTAATAAGATGTTGCTTATATTTTATCAGGTTTTAAATGATTTTGCAAGTAAGTTTCGGTGTTTTCCCTAACGACTAATACAAAACATAAAGGAAATAAATGTCAGTAGGGAGGTTTATTATTGAAAAAAGCGAATAGTGAATAGTACATAAGTGCTCTAAGCATAAATATTAAATTATTCACTATTCACTATTCATTGTTAACTATTAACTATTCACTGCGACTGACAAGTCACACATTTGGAGCGTTTGTCGTGGTTATTTGCGAAAAAATACTCCACTATTTCCGTTCTTTAATCAACTGTATATACAGTATATAACTAAAATATATTTTTTTCAAGCAATTTTATTGTAATTATAGATTCTATAAAAAATACACTTCAAAACGACTGAAGCATCAATCATTATGAAGTGTGTAAAATTATTACTTTTTTAAATTCTTTTTACATTTTCTGTATAGTACCGACCAAGTGATTCTTTCACCCATACGGGAGAAAATATTTGTGCTTTTGAGCCAAAAATAAGTAGATGAATCACAAAAACGATTTCCTATTACTCGTATATGACTCTTGATATCATCCATTATTTTTACTAAAGCCACATTGTCAGCCTTTGCAAGAATTTCGTTCAAAGCTTTGTCGGAAACATATGGTAACATCCAACTAACTTGATGTGAAATATATTCTCTCTGCTTTATTTGACTCACCAAATCACCAATAATTTTGATTTGTTCATCCGTAGAGAACACCTGAATATATTCCTCGTGATGTTCTAAATCCTCAATGAGTTTTTCGCGCAACCCATTTTTCGTTTCAATGTTCGCTTGAATTTCTGCTAACATCCGCTGATTGCCCGTTTTCACATATGCGTCGATTGAATTTCTGACTTCCAAATATTCGTTATAATCCATTTTGTGTTCCTCCTTAATAATTAGTAGAATGAATTTTTGGATACTTTAATTGTAATAATTTTGTGAATTTCACCTCCTGGAAAAAATAATTTCATAATAAATGTCTATATATCAACCTGTAAAACAGGACAAAAAAGAAAATTACGTAAACATTATACCATTTTTTATTTAATTCTGCAACTTTTTCCGTAATATTGCTATTAACTCTGAATTAAAGTATAAATATCAGCTAGCATTTCATATATAAACATACTTTGTTCTTTTTCTGTTGTCAAAAGGTCAAAAAGGACGGGCATTTTGACATGATTATAAAGATAAATTAAGAAAAATAATTAGTGAAAAGTGAAGAGTCCAAATAAAAACTCCAAATGTAAAACATTTGGAGTTTTTATTTGGAGCGATTACGGAGCAGGTATGCGAAAAAATATATCTGCAAAGTAATGCTCTTTTTATATAATTCGATTTATTTAATTTTAATTTAACATAAGTTTTATATTTTTTCAATGGAAGAAACGATAATTTATAATATTTTAAGACAATTTTATGGAAAATTCTTACATTCTATGCTATAATACTTCTAGTTTTAAATTGTACAAATGACTTCTATACAATTAGAAAGTGAGGTTTTACATTGAATAATGAATTAATAAATAATGATTATGAAATAAATAATATATTTGATAATATTAAAGAATTAGTAATTAATAGTAGAAACAGAGTATATGCTACTGTTAATACTGAAATGCTTAATTTATACTGGAATATTGGAAAAGCGATTATGGAAATACAACAAGGAAATGAAAGAGCTTCTTATGGAGAAACTGTACTTGAAAAGCTATCTAAAAAATTAACTAATGAATTTGGTAAAGGATTTTCTAAAAGAAATTTAGAAAGAATGAGAAAATTTTATATTTATTTTCCAATTGCGACAACAGTGTCGTCGCAATTAAGTTGGTCACATTATCTTGAATTATTAAAGCTTGACGAGGAATCAAAAAGAAATTTTTATATAAAAGAAACTATAAATTCAAGATGGAGTGTTCGAGAACTTCAAAGACAAATAGGTTCATTACTATATGAAAGATTAGTATTGTCATCAGATAAAGATAAAATATTAGCATTAGCAGAAAAAGGACATGAATTAAAAGAAAGTAAAGATTTAGTAAAAGACCCATTTGTACTTGAATTTCTTGATATTAAAGAAAATACTGATTATTTGGAATCTGATTTAGAGAAAAATATATTAGAACATTTAAAAGAGTTTTTATTAGAATTAGGAAAAGGATTTATGTTTGTCGGTTCTCAAGTAAGATTAACATTAGAAGAAGACCATTTCTATCCTGATCTAGTTTTCTACAACAGGCTTTTAAAATGTTTTGTTATAATTGACCTAAAGATTGGAAAAGTAACACATCAAGATATTGGGCAAATGCAAATGTATGTTAACTATTATGATAGAGAAATAAAAAGTTATGACGAAAATCCAACTGTCGGAATATTACTTTCTACTTTAAAGAATAAAACAGTAGTAAAATATACTTTGCCTGAAGATAATAAAAATATTTTCTCTTCTAGTTACAAATTACATTTACCTACAGAACAAGAATTAATTAAGGCAGTAGAAGAAGAAAAGAAAAATTTGGAATTAAATGAACAAATCTAATTAAGGCAAATTCGCCATAATTATAATAAAATATCAAAAGAGGAAAAGAATAATGGGAATAATAAATTTAGCAAGTAACAATTCAACTTGGAGAGGATTAAATTATTATCAAGGAAATAAAGTTAATAATTATAAGCAGATAAGCGAATATGAATATCAAGGCATAGTAAATGGTAGTAATGGTAAAAGGTACGATGTGTTTATGGATATAGAACACCCAAGAAAATCAAAATGTAATTGTCCCCATGCTAAAGATAAAAGAATTATTTGTAAACATATAGTAGCTATTTATTTTACAGTTTTTCCTAATGAAGTTGACAAATTTTTGAAAGAAGTCGAAGAAGCAGAAAAAGAATATGAAGCTTATGAAGAAGAACAAGAACAAAAATTAATTAAATATGTTAAATCTATGTCAAAAAGTGAATTACAGCAAACAGTTTTTGAATTATTATATGATGGACCAGAATGGATGTACGATAGATTTATAAGAGACCGAATTGGTTATTAAAAGTCAGCTTTTATAGCTGACTTAAATTATTTAAGTTGGTTCGATTCTGCGTAAAGTTGGAGCCACTAGGGAGAATCGAACTCCCGACCTACAGGTTACGAATCTGTTGCTCTACCAACTGAGCTATAATGGCATGGAATTATTATAGCTTAAAATTTATTAAATATCAATATTAATTAAATAATTTCCACAAAATTGCATATAATACAAATTGTGAGGGTGATTTATGAGAAAAAATTTAATTGAAGTTGAGTTAATTGAAAGCATATTAAAAACAAAGAGAGATTTAGATGTTTCAAGTAAAAATTTTGAACAGGCAGAGGGAGATTTGATTGATTATTATTTATACCAAATAAAAGCAAATAAGGCTAAATTAGATTACTTAATAAAAGAGGTAAAACAGAAAGGGTATTCACTAAATGTTATAGATGAGCTTAAAATAAGAATAAGTTAAAAGTAATATTTGTCCAAAATGAAACATAACTATATTTATATAGGAGGGGTTGTTTTGGACATAAATAATATTTGGGTAATAATATCTTGTATAATTGGAATAGTAATTTTAGGAACAATTTTTAAGATAAATATATTTAAAATATTAAAATTAATTTTAAACTCAATCTTAGGTGGATGTATAATTTTTCTTATAAATCAAATCGGAGCCACATTTGGATTACATATAGGTCTTAATGTTATTACGTCTATATTTATAGGTGTATTTGGTATACCAGGAGCACTTTTATTAATAGCGATGAAAATATTTTAAAAAAATGTAAAAAAATGTTTACTTTTTTAGAATTATAATATAAAATATATCAGATGAGAAATATGTAACAAATGAAAAACAAATGGAGGGATTTTCTAATGAAAATTTTAATGTTAACTTGGGAATATCCACCAAGAATAGTAGGTGGAATAGCAAGAGTAGTACATGATTTATCTAAAAGACTTATAAAAGACGGACATGAGGTAACTGTTATTACATATAAAGAAGGAAATGTCCCATATTATGAGAATGATAAAGGTGTAGATGTTTATAGAGTTGATAATTATATGATTAATCCAAATAATTTTATTGATTGGATAATGCAACTTAATTTTAATATGGTTACTAAAGCAAATGAACTTATTGCAGAAAAAGGAAAATTTGATGTTATACATGCACATGATTGGCTTGTAGCATATAGTGCAAAAACATTAAAAAATTCATATGGAATACCATTAGTAAGTACCATACATGCAACAGAAGCTGGAAGAAATAGTGGAATACATGATGAAACACAAAGATATGTAAATGATACAGAATGGCTATTAACATATGAATCATCAGAAGTAATAGTAAATAGTAAGTTTATGAAAAATGATTTACAAAGATTATTTGGTTTACCATATGAAAAGATAAATGTAATACCAAATGGAGTAAATATAAATTCATATACAGGTGTAGAAAGAGATTATGAATTTAGAAGACAATATGCAGCAGATAACGAAAAGATAATTCTATTTATGGGAAGACTAGTATATGAAAAGGGCGTACAACATCTAATTTCAGCAATGCCAAAAATTTTAGAAGGTTATCATGATGCAAAACTAGTAATTGCTGGAAAAGGTGGCATGATAGATGAATTAAAAGCTCAAGTTGAAGCAATGGGATTAGGGCAAAAGGTATATTTTACAGGATATTTAAATGCAAAACAAGTATCAAAAATGTATAAATGTGCAGATGTTTCAGTATTTCCAAGCACATATGAACCATTTGGAATAGTAGCACTAGAAGCAATGCTTGCAGGAGTTCCAACTGTTGTTTCAGATGTTGGTGGATTAAATGAAATAGTAGAACATGGTGTAGATGGAATGAAGAGTTATGCAGGCAATCCGAATTCATTAGCTGACTCTATTCTAGCATTGTTACTAAATCCAGAACTATGTGATAAAGTAACAAAACAGGCAAAACTAAAAGTAAAAAATGAATATAATTGGGGTAAACTATCACAAGATACATATTTTACATATGAAAAAGCAATATGCCAAACAATGGCAGAACGCCAAGCAAATCAAATTGCTCAAGAAAAGGCAAAAAAAGCAAAAAAAACAAAAGGAACAGATACAGAAATTACAAATTTATTATCATTCAAAAAACGCCAAGCATATGCTTAAAGGAGGAATAAAATATGTACGTTTATGACGAAGCTAATAACTTAGCAAAAGCAATACAAGAAAGCAAAGAATATTTAGAATATAAAAAAGTAAAAGAAGAGATAAATTCAAATCCAGAAATGAAGAAAAAAGTTGATGAATTTGAAAAAATAAGATATGATGTTCAAGTAATGTCATTTCAAGGAAAAGAAGACCCAGAAAAAATGCAAAAGCTTCAAGAAATGTACAACATACTTAACGAAGATAAAAAAATAAAAGAATACTTTGACATAGAAGTACGTTTTAATATAATGTTAGCAGATGTAAATAGAATAATAAGCGAATCAGTAAAAGATTTAATTTAAAAAGAAAGTTTCGGGAAACCGAAACTTTCTTCAATAACTATTAACTTTTCACTATTCACCATTAACTCTTAACTAAAAATGCCCTCATAGGGCATTTTTGCTAAACGTCCATTTGGCTACTTAAAAAACCAGCTGCAGACTGAACAACTTTAAGTTCAGTTTCTCCCATTTTAGTATTTTGCTCTTTAGAAAGTAAAATAACACTTCCAATAACATCACCATCTGCAATAATAGGATAAATTACTTGTGAGTTGTAACGTCTTTCCTTATTATCATTTTGTGTAATAGGCAAAGCAATTTCATTATTTGCTTTACTTGTATATACTTCTTTGTTTTCAATAACTTTTTCTAATTCTGGACTTAGAGATTGCTCTAAAAATTCTTTTTTAGAACCACCAGAAACAGCTATAACAGTATCTTTATCTGTTATACAAGCAATATGACCAGTTGTTTTTGAAAGAGTTTCTGCATAACCTGTTGCAAATTCAGAAAGTTCACCAATAGGTGAATATTTTTTTAAAATAATTTCTCCTTCTTTATCTGTAAATATTTCTAGAGGATCTCCTTCTTTAATATGAAGAGTTCTTCTAATTTCTTTAGGAATAACAATTCTACCTAAATCATCAATTCTTCTAACCACACCAGTTGCTTTCAAAATCTTACCTCCTTTTACTATTTATGTTCAAAAATAGTATTTGAAAAGAATGAAAAAATATGCATAAATTTGACAAAATATTTATAAACTATTGAAAAATACTAGTATTTGAGTGTATAATTATAAAGTCAGAAAGGATGATAATATAGATGAAAGATATAAATTTAAAAGATACATATTTAAAGTTTTTTGAAAGTAAAGGGCATAAAATAATACCAAGTGCGCCAATTATACCAGAAAATGACCCAACCTGTTTATTTAACACAGCAGGTATGCAACCATTAGTACCATATTTAAAAGGAGAAGCACATCCAGAAGGAACACGTTTAGCAGATGTTCAAAAATGCTTCAGAACAAACGACTTAGAATCAATTGGAGATACAACACACCATACATTTTTTGAAATGCTTGGAAATTGGTCTTTAGGAGACTATTTCAAAAAAGAAGCGATCACATGGAGTTTTGAATTATTAACAAAACATTTGGAAATACCAGTAGAAAAATTAGCAGTAACTGTATTTAAAGGAAATGAAATAGTTCCAGCGGATACAGAATCAGCTGAAATCTGGAAAAAAGCCGGCATTAAAGAAGAAAGAATAGCATTTTTAGGAGAAGAAAACAACTGGTGGCCAAATATGGAATTAACAGGACCTTGTGGACCAGATACAGAAATATTCTATTGGAGAAGTGAAGAAGCTGTTCCAGAAAAATTTGATCCAGATAATGAAAATTGGGTAGAAATCTGGAATAACGTATTTATGCAATATAATCACGAAACAGATGGAAACTTTGTACCATTAAAAAATAAAAACGTAGATACAGGTCTTGGAGTAGAAAGAGTAACAGCAATATTAGAAGGATATACAGATAACTACAAATCATCAGTATGGAAAGATGTAATTGCAAAAATAGAAGAAGTATCAGGCTTATCATATGATGATGAAAAAAACTGTAAAGCAATGAGAATAATTGCAGACCACATAAGAGCAGTTGTAATGATAAGTGGCGATGATGCAGGAATAAAACCATCAAACACAGACCAAGGATATATATTAAGAAGATTAATAAGAAGGATTATAAGATATGCTAAGAAATTAAACATAGATATAAACAGCAATTGGGAACAAGAATTAGCAGAATTAATAATAAATAAATATTCAAAATATTACGCAGAACTTGATAGAAATAAAGAAACAATATTGCAAGTATTGAAAGATGAAAAAATCAAATTCAATAGGACTTTAGAAAAAGGATTAAGAGAATTTGAAAAAGCAACTAATAATTTAGAAGGAAAAGAAATAAATAAAGATATAGCTTTTAGACTATATGATACTTATGGTTTCCCAATAGAACTTACAGAAGAACTTGCAAATGAAAATGGTTTAACAGTTGATACAGAAGGATTTAAACAAAAATTTGCAGAACATCAAGAAAAATCAAGAGAGGGAGCAAATCAAAAATTTAAAGGTGGACTAGCCTCAACAGGAGAGATGGAAACAAAATATCATACAGCAACACACCTTTTAAATGCAGCACTAAAAAAAGTATTAGGAGACCATGTACATCAAAAAGGAAGTAACATAACAGCAGAAAGAATGAGATTTGACTTTTCACATGGTGCAAAAATGACAGACGAAGAAAAACAAAAAGCAGAAGAATTAGTAAATGAATATATAAAAATGGCAATACCAGTTGAAAAGATGGAGATGCAAAAAGAAGAAGCTTTAAGATTAGGTGCAGAGGCAATGTTTATAGACAAATATGGAGATGTAGTAACAGTATATAAAATTGGAGATGTATCAATGGAGCTATGCGGAGGACCTCACGTAAATAACACAAGCGAATTAGGTCACTTCAAAATCAAAAAAGAGGAGGCATCATCTGCTGGGGTACGTCGTATAAAAGCCATACTAGAATAAAAGCCCCTTTAACAAGGGGGCTGTCGCGTAGCGACTGGGGGTTCTAAAATAATATGAAAGAACCTTCCGTCAGCCGTAGGCTGCCACCTCCCTTATTAAGGGAGGTTATAAGGAAAGGAATGTGATTATAATGAATGATTGTCTATTTTGTAAAATAGTAAATAAAGAAATACCATCTACAATAGTATATGAGGATGATGAAATACTAGTATTTAAAGACATACATCCAGTAACACCAGTACACGTATTAGTAATACCAAAAAAACACATAACAAGCTTAGCAGAATTAGAGAAAGAAGATGAAGCAGTAGTAGGAAGAATATATACAGTTATAAATGAAATAGCAAAAAAAGAAGGAATATTAGAAAAAGGATTTAGAGTAATAGTAAATTGTGGAGAAGATGGAGGACAAGAAGTAAAGCACTTGCACTTCCACTTATTAGGCGGAAAAAAATTAGGTGCAAAAATAGCATAAAACAAAAACTGTTCAATAGGATTAACCAATTGAGCAGTTTTTTTCATATTAATAAAAGCAAACAAAATACTAACTATATTTGCTTATCGTGGGGGTGGAAATTAGTATCCACCCAAGTAATCTAATTTATACTCTATTAGCAATTTCCACAACCATTGTTACCTCCACAACAGCAACAGATTATTATTAATAGAATTATAATCCAGCAACAGTCATTTCCAAATCCGAAACCACCGCATCCGCATCCTCTACTTTCTGGCATACTATTTTCACCTCCCTGCACAAGAAAAAATCTTAAGTTTTTTTCATTTGTTATATGATATATTATTCTGGGGACGGAAAATGTGTTACACACTTTTAAAAAAATGTTAAATTTAGATTAAACTTTTATTATAATCATTTGTAGGAGCGATTATTAGGATAAAAGAGTATATCTATAAGTAATAAAATAATGTTATATTGGATATTAAAATGTAAAATTTGCAATTTTATGTCAAATATAGTATAATATAAGTATATAAAAATTATTTTTACAACGCCATTTTTGGCAGGAGGTTTTCAGGAAAAGAATTCTATACACAATTATCTTCTTTTTGACTGTATTATGTACAACCGTAATGTTCAGAGGAGGAGAATGTTCTGAGGAAACAATTATTGGAGCTGTACAGGCAGCTGCGGGTTTATTCTTCGGATACGGCGCAGGAGAGAAGTTTGGTGGAAACCATGATTGATTCTACAAAAAGCACCTAATAATTTGGGTGCTTTTTGTATGAAAAAAATAAAAGACAAATGTAAATGAAAAAACTTTTTAAATTCTACTGAAATTTATTAAAAATAGTGCTATAATAAAATGTAGCACGAAATTTTATGGAGGGAATATATGAACGACAATATAGTAGTTAAAGGAGCAAAAGAGCATAACTTAAAAAACATAAATGTAACTATACCAAGAGATAAATTAGTGGTAATAACAGGACTTTCAGGTTCTGGAAAATCTTCACTTGCATTTGATACTTTGTATGCAGAAGGTCAAAGAAGATATGTAGAGAGCTTATCTTCATATGCACGTCAATTTTTAGGATTAATGGAAAAACCTGATGTAGAGTCAATTGAAGGACTTTCACCAGCAATTGCAATAGACCAAAAAACAACATCTAAAAATCCACGTTCTACTGTTGGAACAGTAACAGAAATCTATGATTACATACGTTTACTATATGCAAGAATAGGAGAACCACATTGTCCAAACTGTGGTAAAAAAATAGAAAAGCAAACATTAGATCAAATAGTAGAAAGTGTAATGAAACTAGAAGAAGGAACTAAAATTCAAGTATTAGCACCAGTTGTAAGAGGTAAAAAAGGTGAATATACTGCCCTTTTAGAAGGCTTTGCAAAAGATGGATTTGTAAGGGTAAGAGTTGATGGAACAGTATATGAATTAACAGATGATATTGACTTAGATAGAAAGAAAAAACACAACATAGAATTAATAGTAGATAGATTAGTAATAAAAGAAGATATTAGAAGTAGATTAGCAGAATCAATAGAAATATCATTAAAATATGCAAACAATCTAGTAGTAATTGCAACTTCAGATGAAGAGATGCTATTTAGCCAAAACTATGCTTGTCCGGATTGTAATATAAGCATAGAAGAATTATCGCCAAGAATGTTTTCATTTAATAATCCATTTGGGGCTTGCCCTGAATGTACAGGAATTGGATATTTAATGAGAATGAATGAAGACTTGATAATACCAGATAAAAATAAAACTCTATATGATGGAGTAAAAGCATTTGGAGCAAGCACAATGAAAAAAGGCGATACAATGGCAAAAATGTATTTCGAAAGTATCGCAAAACATTATGGAGTAGAAATAAAGAATGTTCCAATCAAGAAATTACCAAGAGAGTTCTTAGAGAAAATACTTTATGGAACAGGTACAGAGGAGATAGATTTTAGATATACTTCGGCAGCAGGAGAAAGAAAATTCAAAGCACCATTTGAAGGAATAATACCAACATTAGAGAGAAGATATAGAGAGACAAAATCTCAAGGAATGAGAGATTTTTATGAATACTACATGACAGATAGCCCATGTGAGCTATGTAATGGAGCAAGATTAAGAAAAGAAAGTTTATCAGTTACTGTTAATGATAAAAACATACAAGAATTAACTGATATGCCTATTAACAGAATACAAGAATTTATGAATAATTTGAGTCTAGATAAAACAAAAACATTAATAGCGAATCAAATTTTAAAAGAATTAAATAAAAGATTACAATTCTTAGTAGATGTAGGATTAGAATATTTAACATTATCAAGGCCAGCAGGAACATTATCAGGAGGAGAAGCACAGAGAATTCGTTTAGCAACACAAATAGGTGCAGGTTTATCAGGAGTATTATATATTTTAGACGAGCCTAGTATAGGTTTACATCAAAGAGATAATGATAAATTAATATCAACTTTAAAGAAACTTAGAGACCTAGGAAATACAGTTATTGTAGTTGAGCATGATGAAGATACAATGTATGCAGCAGATTATATAATAGATATAGGTCCAGAAGCTGGTGTTCATGGTGGAAATGTAATTGGTACAGGTACAGTAGAAGAATTAAAACAAAACCTAAATTCAATCACAGGAGCATATTTAAGTGGAAGAAAGCAAATAAAAGTGCCGGCCAAAAGAAGAAAATCAAATGGAAAATCAATAGAAGTAAAAGGAGCAATTCAAAACAATTTAAAAAATATTAATGTAAAAATCCCGCTAGGAGTATTTACTTGTGTTACAGGTGTTTCAGGTTCTGGAAAAAGTACATTAATAAATGAAATTTTATATAAAGGTTTAGCAAAAGAATTATATAATGCATCAGATTTTCCAGGAAAACATGAAAAAATTGTAGGAATGCAAAATATAGATAAGGTAATAAACATAGACCAATCACCAATAGGAAGAACACCAAGGTCAAATCCTGCAACATATACAGGAGTATTTGATTTAATAAGAGATATCTTTGCAGGAACAAATGAAGCCAAAATGCGTGGATATGAAAAAGGAAGATTTAGTTTTAACGTATCAGGTGGAAGATGTGAAACTTGCCAAGGAGATGGAGTACTTAAAATAGAAATGCACTTCTTGCCAGATTTATATGTGCCTTGTGAAGTGTGCCATGGAAAAAGATATAACAGGGAAACTTTAGAGGTAAAATATAAAGGAAAGAGTATAGCAGATGTTCTAGATATGACAGTTGAAGAAGCATTAGAATTTTTCAGCAATATACCAAAAATAAAACAAAAAATACAAACTTTATATGATGTTGGATTAGGATATATTAAACTAGGACAACCATCAACAACACTATCAGGTGGAGAAGCACAAAGAGTAAAACTTGCAACAGAACTTTCAAAAAGAGCAACAGGAAAAACGCTATATATTTTAGATGAACCAACAACAGGTTTACATATAGCAGATGTTCATAAATTAATAGAAATACTACAAAGATTAGTGGACACAGGAAATAGTATAGTAGTAATAGAACACAACCTAGATTTAATTAAAACTGCAGACCACATAATAGACTTGGGTCCAGAAAGCGGAGAAAAAGGTGGAGAAGTAATTGCAGTTGGAACACCAGAACAAATAATAAAAAATGAAAGGTCATATACTGGAAAATTCTTAAAGAAGATGTTAGAAAAATAGTTGTAAAAAACTTGCAAAATTAGAAAAGATATAATAGAATATAGGAGAAAAACAGAGGAGGAAACAGATAGATGTATATTAATGATATTCACATTTTATATTATGTAATAATAGCATTTATAGGAGGTGCTATTGGACAATTCATTGATTATATGAATAAAGCATTCTTAAATGAAAAGAGAATTTTGTCTAAAGAAACATTTACAGAGTATAAAAAGACTTTTAAAATAAACTATATACTTATCTTAATAAATGCAATTGCATATATTGCTTTACTATATAAATTTAAAATAAGTTTAGATTTATTAAGATTTGCAATGCTTACACCGATGCTGATTTCAGCATTTGTTGTAGACTATAAAATACAAATAATACCAAACAGATTAAATTTGACAATGTTTGAAGTAGGGCTAATGTTTGCTTTTATATTTGGAATACAAAATTTAAATATAGCAAAAGATATGCTATTAGGAATGTTAGCAGGAGGAGGAATATTCTTACTAATTACATTAATAGGAGGACTAATTGCAGGGAAAGAAGCAATGGGACTAGGAGATGTAAAACTAATGGGTGCATTAGGATTATACTTTGGTCTTATTAATATAATAATAATTTCTGTATTATCATTTTTAATTGGTGCAATAATTAGTATAACAATTATGCTACTAAAGAAGGGAAGAGAAGATGGCTATATCCCATTTGGACCGTTTATAGTTTTATCTACAGGAATAACAATATTTGTTCCAACAAGCACATTGTTTATATTTTTAATGAAAGTGTTTACATTAGGTTTGTTTTAAAGTGAAAGGGGTGAGCTCATATGAATGAGCGAATAAGACTTTTACGAGAGAGGTTAAGAAGTTTAAATATGGAAGGTATGATAGTTACCAATCCAACAAGTATTAAGTACTTAACCAATATAGAAAACGAAGGAACACTACTAATTACAAGAAAAGAAAATATATTTTTAACATATACAATGTTTTTAGAAAGTGTAAGAAGTACATTAACAATTAATGATGAAGTAATAGTTGCAGATTTTAGAGAAGTTAGCAAAGAAGAATGTGAAAATTTCTTCTTATTTTGCGAAAATATAGGTTTCGAAGAGAACTATGTAACATATAAGCAATATCATTACTTAAAACAAAAGTATAGAGTAAATAATTTAGCAGAAACTGAGAATATAATAGAAAAATTAAGAGAAGTAAAAGATGATGATGAAATAGAAAAAATAAAAAAAGCTTGTGAAATTACAGATAAATGCTTTAATTATTTATTAGATTTTATAAAAATAGGTGTAACTGAAAAAGAAATAGCATTTGAGATAGAAATGTTTTTTAGAAAAAATGGTGCAGATGGACTCGCATTTGATACAGTAGTTGCTATTGGAGAAAATAGTGCTATTCCACATTGGGTCCCTTCAGATAGAGCTGTAAAAATGGCAGATCCTATATTAATAGATATGGGATGTAAATATAAAGGATATTGTTCAGATATGACAAGAACAATATTTATGGGTTGCATTTTAGAAGAAATAAAACCAATTTATGATTTGGTACTAAAAAATCAATTACTTACAAATAAAGAAATAAAAGAATATGCAAGTATAAAAACAATATCACAAATGGTCGAGAGTGATTTTAAACTAAATAAACATGGTTTAATACATTCTTTAGGACATGGAATTGGACTAGAAACACACGAAAGACCATTTATAAATTCTAAAAATGATACATTTTTAAAATCTAATATGGTAATAACAAATGAACCGGGTATATATATTCCAGGGAAATATGGTATAAGAATAGAAGATACAATACTAGTAAACAAAGGTGCATCAGAAATCTTAACTAATTCTCCTAAAAATTATGTAGTAATTTAATAAAAAAATTGTAAAAAGATGTAATTTAATATTAATTTAATATTAGTAATTTATAATATCTGTATTCACAACAAAGTATAGACTTATACACCCCTAAAAATAGGAGAAAACAATAATTCACCTCCAAAAGAAAAATTGTTTTCTCCTATTAAAATTATATAAAAAAGGAGACTTTATTATGAAAATATTAATAGTTGAAGATGATAAAATACTATCAGACACTATTAAACAATGTATTTGTAAAGAATTTAATACGGAACAAGCTTATGATGGATATGAAGCATATATGCTTGCTAAAGGAAATATATATGATGCGATAATATTAGATTTAATGTTACCAGAAATGTCTGGATATGATGTACTCATAAAATTAAGAGAAAATAAAGTGTTAACACCTGTACTAATATTAACTGCAAAAGATACAATAAATGATAAAGTAAAAGGATTTAATTTTGGGGCAGATGACTACTTGGTAAAACCATTTGAAAGACAAGAACTATTAGCAAGGTTAAAAGCAATAATTAGAAGAACAAAAGGAGAATATACTGAAGATTTACTACAATTTAAAGACATAAAATTAAATATAAAAAATAGAAAAGCATTTATTAAAGATGAAGAAATAAGCTTGCCAGGTAAGCAATTTGATATATTAGAATATTTAATAAATTCTAAAGGAACAATAATAACAAAAGAGCAAATATTTGATAAAATATGGGGATTTGACTCGTATACAACTACTAATGTAGTAGAAGTTTATGCTAGCGGATTAAGAAAAACCTTAAAGAAATATGGATATGATAAATATATTAAAACAATAAGAAGTGTAGGTTATATGATAATAGAATAAGGAGAAAATATGAGTGAGCAAAAATTAATACGAAAGCAATTAATAAAAAATATGTTTTATACATTTATAGTGTTTGCACTAATACTAATTTCATTTAATTTAGTGGTATATAAACAGGCCTCTAATTCATTATATAAATCAATAGATAATGAACTTTTAGAAACATTACAAAACTATAATAAGTACAATTTAAGAGAACTTTCTATACCAAGAATGAATTCAGGTATAAATAGTATTATAGAGATAAAGATAAATCCAAGGCTAATATCTATTATAAGAGATAAAGAAGGAAATATTATAAATAGTGAAAGTATTGGAAGAATATATGATGAGTATATTGCAGATATTGAATTTAATAAAAATTCAATAAACAAGATTTACAATATAAATTTACAAAACACATATAATTATAGAGGTATAACGGTAAAGCTTAATACAGATTATGGAGAAAAATATTATATACAATTACTTGCAAATGTAGATGGGGAAGTTGAAACTCTAGACAGTCTTGAAGATACATTAATAGTAGGGAGTTCAATAATATTAATAGTTGCAATTATAGGGTCATATATATTATCAAAAATGACATTAAAACCTATTATAGATTCGTATAAAAAACAGACAGAATTTGTGCAAAATGCATCACACGAATTAAGAACGCCACTTACTATAATACAAGCGAAACAAGAGTTATTATTACAAGAGCCTGAGGGCAAAATAATAGAAAAATCTGAAGATATAAATATTATGCTAAAAGAAACAAGGAGACTAACAAAACTAATAAAAGAATTAATGATACTTGCAATGTCAGATACAAATGAATTAAAACTAAATAAAGAAAATATAGAAATTGATGAGTTAATAAAGGAAGTATCAATACCTTATGTAGAATTTGCAGAACTACAAAATAAAGAAATAAAATTAGATTTAAAATATAATAAGAAGATTAACATAGATGTTAATAAAATAAATCAGCTAATAGTAATATTACTAGATAATGCAATAAAATATACATCAGAAAATGATAAAATAGATGTAAGAACATATATGAAAGATGGAAAATGTGTGATAGAAATAATTGATACTGGAGTAGGAATAAGCAAAGAAGCGGAAAAACACATATTTGAAAGATTTTATAGAGAAGACAAAGCAGGGTCAAGGGAAAAAGGTGGAACAGGAATAGGACTTTCAATTGCTTATACAATAGTAAAAATGCATGGAGGCAGTATAAAGATATTTAAAAATGAACCTAAAGGCACTAAAGTAGAAATAAAGCTTTAATTTTCAAACAAACTTCATATAACACTTGATTTTTATGGAAAAATATAGTAAACTTATATAGTTAGTATAATTTTTAAAAGAAAGAGGTAAGATAATATGGCAGAAGTATATATGGCAGGAGATGTCAGAAATGGAACAACATTTGAATTAGATGGATCAGTATTTAAAGTAGTTGAATTTCAACACGTTAAACCAGGAAAAGGAGCTGCATTTGTTAGAACAAAGCTAAAAAATGTAATTACAGGAGCAGTCTTAGAAAGAACATTTAATCCATCAGAAAAATTACAAGGTGCAGAGATTGAAAAAAGAGAAATGCAATATTTATATGCAGATGGAGATTTATATTATTTCATGGATAATGAAACATATGATCAAATACCACTTAACAAATCAGAATTAGGAGATATGTTAAAGTTTTTAAAAGAAAATATGATGGTAAAAACTTTAGCTTTTAAAGGTAAAATATTTGCAATTGAACCACCAATGTTTGTTGAATTAGAAATTACATATACAGAACCAGGATTTAGTGGAAATACAGCAGGTGCAGGTGCAACAAAACCAGCTGAATTAGAAACTGGTGCTACAATTAATGTTCCATTATTTGTAAATACAGGAGACAAAATTAGAATAGATACTAGAACTGGCGAATATATGGAAAGAATTTAAGGAATAATACTTAGTGTGAAATATTTTCACACTAGTTTCTTTATATAATCTTTTATTTGAAAGGAATGATTAAGAAATGGCTAATTTAAATTCAGATTTTAAAAAAATATTAGAAAACTTAGAGAAAAATATTAAAGATAAAGAAGACCTAGAGAAAGCAAGAATAGAAATGTTTAATTTATATAATATCTTTTTTGATGCATATACACAATTAGAGGAAGTTGCTAACAGTAGAATAGCAGAATTAGCACAAAATCAATTAGAAGTTAAAGAAGAATTAAAAACTATACAAAAAAGCATAAAAAATATAGAAAGAGATATTTATATGGATGGGGAATCAAATGATGATGATGATTATGACATAGAAATAAAATGTCCATACTGTAATAAAACATTTACAATAGAGGAAGATGAAATTACTGAAGAAGAAATAGTATGTCCTGAATGTAATAATACAATAGAATTAGACTGGGGACATGACTGTGATTGTGATGACGACGGTTGTGATTGTTGTTCGCACGGAGAACACCACCATTGCCATTGTGAAGATGAAGATGACGATATGTAATTATAAAAAATTTAGAGGATTGACGGCTTGGCCGTCTTTTCTTATGGAAAAATGGAGATGAGGACCTGTTGTTGCACCATTTGTAGGTAATCCATTTGAATCTTTATATGGGTTATTAGGAACTCCGTAAACGTTTTTAGGACCGACGGTTGCAATAATGTCTCCTTGATTAATATAATCTCCAATGGAAACTAAAAAAAATGACGAAATATGAGAATAATTAGCGGAATATGTCCCATCTGAGATAGTTATTGTGTAGCCATTAGCACCCATAAAACCTGCATATGTAACTTTTCCGGAAAAGGAGGCAACAATTTTAGTGCCAGTAGGAGCACCAATATCAATACCTCCATGGAAAGTACCTGCACCTGTTGTAGGAGCAATTCTATAGCCAAAATATGATGTAATTGTATTATATCCGTGGAGTGGGCCATATAAAATTAGAACTTGAGATTATAATATTAGATTCTAAAACGCCATTTTCTGATATGGTAATTGAACCGAGTGAATATAAACTATAAATTATTCCCATAAAACAAAATATAATAAAAAATAAGAAAACGAAAAAATATTTGAAAAAAATATTATAAAACATAGAACCTCCAGATATTGGATCATTAGAATAAAAAATTATAGACAGATTATATAATAATAATAAAGAAATTGCAAGTAATATAATAAAAGTGAGATAAATTTCAAAAAATATTAATATTTAATTAATTTTTAATAAAAAGTGTGATATAATATCATCTTGATAAAAATTAATAATAGTTTAAGGAGGAAAACAATGTTAAAATTAACAGATATTAAGAAAAATTACTTATCTGGAGAGAATGAAGTTCAAGCCTTAAAAGGAATAAATGTAGAATTTAGAAAAAATGAATTTGTAGCAATTTTAGGACATAGTGGATGTGGTAAAACAACTATGCTTAATATAATAGGAGGACTTGATAGGTATTCATCAGGAGATTTAAAGATAAAGGGAAAATCAACTAAAAAGTTTAAAGATAGGGATTGGGACACATATAGAAATCATTCAATTGGTTTTGTTTTTCAAAGCTATAATTTAATTACACATCAAAGTGTTTTATCAAATGTAGAACTTGCTCTAACTTTGTCTGGAGTATCAAAGTCAGAGAGAAGAGAAAGAGCAAAACAGGTTCTAAAAAAAGTAGGTTTAGAAGACCAAATGAATAAAAAACCAAATCAATTATCTGGTGGTCAAATGCAAAGAGTAGCAATAGCAAGAGCATTAATAAATAATCCAGAAATATTGCTTGCAGATGAACCAACTGGAGCACTTGATTCAGCAACTAGTGTACAAATTATGGAGCTATTAAAAGAAATAGCAAAAGATAAATTAGTAATTATGGTTACACACAATCCAGAACTTGCTGAACAATATGCAACTAGAACAATTAAGTTACTAGATGGGAATATTATAGATGACACAAATCCATATAATGGAGAAGAAAAAGAAGAATATAATGAAGTTAAAGAAAAAGGTAAAAAAACTCATATGAGCTTCTTTACAGCACTATCATTAAGTTTAAATAACCTTATGACTAAAAAGGGAAGAACTTTATTAACAGCATTTGCTGGAAGTATTGGTATTATAGGAATTGCATTGATATTATCATTGTCAAATGGAGTGCAAGAATATATAGATAAGGTTCAAGAAGACACATTATCAACATATCCATTAACAATACAAGAAACAACAGTTGATATGAATAGTATGCTAACAGAATTAATGGGTCAAGAGGAAGAAACCAATATAAATAGGGAAGATGGAAAAATATACTCTAAAAACATTATGACAAAAATGTTAAGTATGTTATCAAGCGAAGTACAAACTAACAATTTAAAAGCTTTTAAGGAGTATATAGAAGCAGATAATAGTAAAATAAAACAAAATGCAAATGCAATACAATATAGTTATGATTTGAATTTAAATATATACAGAGAAAAGGATGATGGTAGCTATTTACAAGTAAATCCAAATCAATTACTAAATTCTATAGGAATGGGGCAAATGATAGAAGCTCAAACCTCAACTCCATTTATGGATTCTAGTATGGTTACATCTCAATATGATGTATGGACAGAAATGCTAGATAATGATGAGTTATTACAATCTCAATACGATGTTGTTGAAGGAAGATGGCCAAATGCATATAATGAGGTTGTTCTAATTGTGGGAGAAAACAATGAAATAAGTGAATATGCATTATATTCATTAGGAATGAAAGACCAATCTGAATTAGCAAAAATGATGATGGCAATGCAAAAAGGAGAAGAAATACCTGAGGCGGAAGAAGCTAGTTATACTTATGATGAATTTTTAAATTTATCTTTTAAAGTTCTATTAAATACAGATTATTATCAAAAAAACAATGGATTATGGATAAATAAATCTACAGATAAAGATTATATGGAGGATTTATTAAATAGTGCAGAAGAGATAAAAATTGTAGGTATAATAAGACCAAATGAAGAAGCTGTTGCAACATCAATAACAGGTTCAATAGGTTATACAAGTGAATTAAAAGAATATGTTATAAACAAAATAAATGAAACAGAAATAGCAAAAGAACAAAAAGCAAATGAAACAATAAATGTTTTTACAGGTTTAGAATTTAACGAAGATAACACAACAGAGAGTTTTAATTATAATGATTTATCAAGCGAACAAAAAGCATATATGCAAACATTAAGTAGTGAAGAAATGGCAGAACTTATGGCAACATACACACAAAACAATTCAGCAACATATGAGACTAATTTATCTACTTTAGGTATAGTAGATTTAGATAATCCAATAGCAATAAATATATATCCAAAAAACTTTGAATCAAAAGATGAAATCGCGAATGCAATTGAAGAGTATAATAAGATGCAAGAAGATAATGGAAAAGAAGAAAATATAATAAATTACACAGATATTGTTGGTGTAATGATGAGTTCAGTAAGCACTATAATAAATGTAATTAGCTATATATTAATTGCATTTGTTGCAATATCTTTAGTAGTATCATCAATAATGATAGGAATAATAACTTATATTTCTGTATTAGAAAGAACTAAAGAAATTGGTATATTACGTAGTATAGGAGCATCTAAGAAAGATATAACAAGAGTATTTAATGCAGAAACATTTATTGTTGGAATAACTGCAGGACTTTTAGGTATAGGAGTAACATTATTATTAATATTACCAACAAATATGATAATAAATCAATTTGCTAATATCTCAAATGCTGCAGTACTACCATTAAATGGCGCAATAGTATTAGTAATAATTAGTGTAGTATTAACAATGATAGCGGGATTAATACCATCAAGATTAGCTGCAAAAAAAGATCCAGTAGAAGCACTTAGAACAGAATAATTAAATTAAAAATATAGTATACAAATTAATAAGTTATATGTTAAAATATATAAATGAGGTAGAAATATGAAAAAAATATTAAAAGAAAACTTATTTATAATAATAATTTTATTAATTGTGTGTACTATATTTTTTTATCAAACTCAAAAGAAAGGATTTCATGAAGATGAAGTTTATACAATTTCTTCATCTGTAAATCCTTATAATGGGTTAATGGTAGCTTATGAAAATAACGAAGTACCTGATGAAGGTGGTACACCAGTATGGAAAACTAGAGAATATGTGCAAGAGTATATGAGTCTAACACCTGAGAATTATCTAAACTTAAAGTCTATTTATACCAATCAAATAAAGGATAATCATCCTCCAGTATTTTATATATTAACACACTTTACCAGTATTCTTTTTGGAGGTAATTTTACAAAATACACAATATTTATAGTAAATATAATTGCCTTTATATTAAGCTGTTTTGTAATCAAAAAGTTTTTAAAATTAATAGATAAAGAGAATTTAGCTATTCCAACAATAATATTTTATGGTTTATCAATGGGTACAATTTCTATGGTATTATATCAAAGAATGTATATGGTTCTAACTTTATTTATATTACTATACTTCTACTATAGTATAAAAATATATAAAGATGATTTTAATTTGAATTATAAAACAATAGTAACATTAGGAATTATTACAATTTTAGGATTTTTAACACAATATTTCTTTTCAATATTTGCTGGATTCATTTTTATTATT
>JAZRRK010000059.1:0-48795 GCA_045650705.1 Clostridia bacterium | reverse complement strand
TATATGGTATAACTTCGTTTCTTATTTTATTTCTACTGTATATATTTTCATTATTTGATTCATCATATTTTGGATTTATATTGTTTTGCACGCAATATTCTTCAATATCTTTTCTGTCGATTTCTAATAATGGTCTTATATATTTACTGTCCCTATATGGTTCTATTCCTTTTAATCCTGATAATCCGCTTCCTCTTAATATATTTAAAATTACAGTTTCTACTTTATCATTTAAATTATGTGCTGTTGCAATTTTATTTGAATTTGTTGTTTCAAGTACTTCATTAAAAAATTCATATCTTACTTGTCTACCTGTTTCTTCTGTTCCTTTTTTCTCATCTTTAGCTTTTTTTATTATATCCTCTTTTTTTATAAAACATTCTATATTTAAATTTTTACAATATTCTTGAACATATTGTGTTTCAGTGTCTGCTACTTCTCTTATCATATGGTTTATGTGTGCAACATATATTTGTATTCCTAATTTTTCCTTTAATTTATATAATATATGTAATAAGCACATTGAATCTGGGCCTCCAGACACTCCTACTACAATTTTGTCTCCATTCTCTATTAGATTGTATTTTTTTATTGTTTCCAAAACTTTCTCTAGCATAATTTCTCCTGAATTAAATATTTTCTAATTTTACTTTTAGTTTTACAAATAAACTAATATATTTATCCTTAATTTTATTATATATTTCTCTTGATGTCCTTTCATCATATGTATGCGCTAGATTATTTCTAGAAATCATCATTTCTATCCAGCCTTCTCCATCTTCTATTATTCCTTGTTTGAAACCATTTTGTATCGTTTCTCTTGGACTTCCTGTTATTTCTACCATGCCCATGTATTCCAAATAACTTTTTACAAGCTTCCAAGCTAATTCAAATGTAAATTCAAATCTATGTAAAACTCCGTCTACTACTATTTCTGTTGAATTTTCTTTTAAAGCTTCTTGTAATCTATTTAGTGCATTTATGAAATCTTCTTTTTTTTGTTCAAATCTATCCATTACAGCTTAACTCCTTCCTTTTCTATAGCTTTTAGTAATTCTTGTTTAGATATTTTATTTATAAATACTATATCTACTGTATATGGAATATCCAGAATATCAAAATCATTTCTTATATTCATCTCGTCTAGTTCTGTTGGTGCTCCATATATAGCTATATCAATGTCCGAATTTTCTCTATAACTGTTTTTTGCTCTAGAACCAAATATATAAAATTCATAATTATATTTTCTTATTATTTCGATTATTTTAGAATATATTTCATTTGATAAACCAAACATCCTTTATTACCTACTCTCTATATTTATCTAAGTTAGCAAATTTTGTATAATTTCCCATCCACAATAATTCTACTGTACCAGTTGAACCTGCTCTATGCTTTGCTAATATTACTTCTGCAATATTCTTTTTATCTGAATCTGGATTATAATAATCGTCTCTATATAAAAACATTACTATATCAGCATCTTGTTCTATTGCTCCTGATTCACGTAAGTCTGAAAGCATAGGTCTATGATCTTGTCTCGCTTCTACAGCTCTTGATAACTGTGATAATGCAATTACTGGCACATCTATCTCTTTTGCTAAAACTTTTAGAGATCTACTTATCTCTGATATTTCTTGTTCACGACTTGCATTCCTTTTTCCGCTACCTTGAATTAACTGTAAATAATCTATTACAACTAGTCCAATATTTTTTTCTAATTTTAGCTTTCTACATTTTGCTCTTATCTCTGCTACTGATATTCCTGGTGTATCATCAAT
This sequence comes from Clostridia bacterium, assembly GCA_045650705.1. GTDB lineage: Bacteria > Bacillota > Clostridia > TANB77 > CAG-508 > UMGS1781. The sequence continues at coordinate 47,014 of JAZRRK010000059.1, read as the reverse complement.
ATATATTGGCGCCTCTGATAATGGCCCTAATGCTGTTGCAAGTTTTATCCAGTCTTCTTCATCTATTTTACCTGTGCGTATTTTATTGCTATCTACCATAGCTTCACTGCATAACATTCTGTTTACCAATTGTGATTTTGACATTTCCAAGTTAAATATTACAACTGGAACTTTAGCATTTACTGCTGCATGTGTTGCTATATTTAAAGCAAAGGCTGATTTTCCCATAGCAGGTCTTGCTGCAACTAGAATTAAATCTGAACTATGTAATCCCGCTGTTTTATAATCTAAATCTGCAAATCCACTAGGAACTCCTGTTATAGGTTCTTTTTGATTATATAGCTTTTCCAAGTCTGCAAATGTTTCTATTAAAACATCTTTTATAGCTGTATACCCTTTTTGATTTTTTCCTTGCATTATGTTAAAAATCTTCTTTTCTGACTGGTCTATTATATTATCTATTTCTTCTCCCTGTTCATACCCTAAACTCTGAATTTCATTTGCTGCTTTTATTAATTGTCTTAAAATAGATTTTTCTTCAACTATTTTTATATATTTATCACTATTAGCAACTAGTGGAACTTTATCTGGTAATAATGCTAAATACTCGATTCCACCAACTGCTTCAAATTTTTGGATTGCTATTAGCTCTGATTTTACTGTAATAATATCTATTGGTTCCCCTCTATTATATAAGCTTACAATAGCTTGATAAATATATTTATTGTCTTCTCTATAAAAATCTTCTGGCTTTAATACTTCGATTGCATCAATTACTGCATCTTGGTCTGTTAGCATACTTCCTAGTATTGCTTGTTCTGCTTCTATATCATGTGGTGGAATTTTTCCTATATCCATTTTGCTCATTCCTTTCTTGTACCAATTATTGTGTAAATAATGCTAAATAATATAAATTGCAAACGAGGTCGACCCTTGAGTAGCCGGAGGCGTGCAATTATTATTCCAATAGATATTATCGTAGTGATTAATATAAATTAGGTAGTTAATTAAACGCGGCTGGAGACCGCAAGTTAAAATTTATATTATTTAGTATTATTTACACAGATTAATTATCTATAACAAGTTGTATTTTACTCTCCAGTAACATTTAATGTTAATTTTGCATTTACTCCATCTCCAAATTTTATTTCAGCTGAAAATCTTCCTAGGTTTTTTATAGTTTCCTTTAGTATTATTTTCTTTTTATCTATATCAAATTTATATTGTTTTTTTAATTCTTCTGAAATTTCTTTTGATGTTATCCCACCAAATATTTTTCCATTTGCTCCTGCTTTTACTTTCATCTCTAGTTCTATTTTTTCAAGTTTGCTCGCTATTTCTTTATTAGACTCTATCTCTGCTTTCTTTTTATTAGCTTCTGATGTTTTTTTTGCTTGTAATTTTAACATATTGTCCTTTGTAGCTTCGATTGCTAATTTTTTTGGAAATAAGTAGTTTCTTGCATATCCATCATTTGCCTCTATTACTTGTTCTTTTCTTCCTACGTTTTTTATATCTTGTAATAATATAACTTTCATATTTATCATTCCTTCCTACTTACATTTTGCTAAATTTCCATATAATAGGATATCACAAAATGTATATTTTTACAATATTAGTTTTAATAAATATGGTATTGCTTCTTCGAAATTTACACCATATTTAGTTCCTTTTTCATCTTCGTAAGTTAAACGTACACATTCAGTTGTAAATTTTGTTGCAATTTTTATAGATTCTTCTAGTGTTCTACCTTTTACTAAACTTCCTGATAAGCTACTAGTAAATACATCTCCTGTTCCATGGTAACTAGCATCGTATTTTGCTTCGAAATTGCTATAATATTTTTCTCCATCATAGCCTATTGCTCCCATTTTTCCTTCTCTTTCTACTCCTGTTATAACAACATTTTTTGTTCCTAGCTCTTTTAATTCTTTTGCTAAATTTTCTATTTCTTCTATCGTATAAATTTTTTTATATTCTTTTCCTAATAGCAATGCACTTTCTGTTAAATTAGGTTTTATATAATCTGCAAATTTGCATACTTCTTTCATTTTTTCTAATACACTTTCATTAATTCCTGCATACATCTTTCCATGGTCTGCCATTGCAGGATCAAACACCAATATATTATCTTCCGTCTTAAATTCTTTTATAAAATATAAAACTAAATCTAATATTTCAGTATTTCCTGTGTAACCTATGTATATTAAATCAAATTGAAATTTTTGTTTTTTCCACTGTTCTATAATTCTATATATTTCATCTGCTAAACTTTTAAATGTAAAACTGCTGAATGCTGTATGGTTTGATAATATTGATGTTGGCAATATTGCTGTTTCTACCCCCATGCTTGAAATTATTGGTAATGCTACTGTTTCGGAGCATTTACCTAAGCACGATATATCTTGTATTGATACTATTCTTTTCATCTAATACCTCCAGTTTAATAATACTATTCATTTTAGCATATTTTAATAGCTACTTCAATTATTTTAATAACAATTTTGTAGTATGTATGTTACTTTTGCGTTAAATCTTAAATAATTAATAAAACCGGAGGAATTAACCTCCGGTTTATGTGGTTGTTAGGTACCTTCATATTCATAAGGCTCTAAATACATTATATAATAGTCCTCTTGAAACTTTGAATTAACCTGCCTTAGCAATAGGCTTAGAAACTTTTCATTGATTTCTTCGATGATATCACTAAGTTCAATAATATCTACATAAGGATTTTCAGTATTTATGGAAACTATGTAGTATTCTTCATCGACATCAATTTTAATTTCCGGTTCTCCATATTTTTCATATGCTTCCCGGATAATTTCTTCAATTGCTTCTCTCATCATCATGCTTTTACAACCTTTCTTTTAATTATAAACCAATTGGTTTACTTGTTTATTTTACACTTTTCTTGCAGTCTTGTCAAGTTTTTATGTTATCTAGTGTGCTGTTGCATTTATTACCTACCAATAATTTTATTTTTTATGAAAGAATTTCTTTATTCGATTGACTAATTTTCTAAACAAGTTTTCTTTATATTCAACTATTCCAGTATTTGAATTGATAGATAGCTCTTCTTTTTTTTTCTTAAATATATTATTATAATCGAATTTTTCTGCCTTCTCTTCCTGTTCTTTTTTTAATTCCATAATATCATTATACTTTAATTCTTCTCTCTTTTCGTCTGAACAAATGTAGTCTCTATAAATTAAAGATAATATTGTTCTAGTATTTTTCAATAATTTTTGTTTATTAATGCTTATACTATAATTAATCTGTGGCTGATATGTATTATCTTTATTAGCTTTTATCATCTCAATAAAGCTCATCGGAATTTTATTATATAATTTTGTATCTAAATGATTAATAATATCATAAACCTCACTATATGCTTGATTTATATTTTCCATATTTATTATTCCTTTTCTTCCTCTTGTTTTTTTTCTGTTTTTTTATTATTATCTTGTTTAGATTGATTTTTTTCTGTTATTTGCAATATTTTCTTTACATTATATTTATAATTCTCTTTAAAACTTTTAGTATTATTCAACTTCCCTATCCTCCTGTTTAATTTGCTGAATATTTTTAAATATTCTTCTCATTTTGCTCATTTCTTCTTGTCTTTCATATGAAGTTACCTTGTGGTAGTTTTCTTCTAAATCTTCTTCTTTTACCATTTGATAAGTATGTTTTTCTTCAACTGCATTTTTAGCTGTCTCATCTCCAACAAAATTTCTTTCATTGTCTGATTTTTCTTCTATCACTATTTCTTCAGAAGATTTGTTTTCTTTTTCACTCTCTGCTAATTTAATATTATATTCTTCTATATCTATTTCATTGCAAAAACCTTTTTCTGTCACTCTATTATTTCTTATTTTGTAGTATATTTGTCTTGCTAATTCAGGACTTTTTGTCTCTCGATATTCTTCAATCATTGTATTAACTTTATTCTTTTCACTTTCTAAACAAGCATCAACATCTACAACGACTATTGGTAATCCTTTCCAATCCTTTTGAGCTTTTTTTGCATTCTCCAAATTGCCTATTTCTCCATTTTTTTTAAATACTACTATATAACTAGGTTGTTTTTTCTCCCCATTTTGAACTCTTCTAAAATCCATTTCATTATGTCCAACTGTTTTATTTATTTGCTCTTCCGGCGAATAATAAACCTCCTCATGCCTAGCAGTAGAAACAAAAGAATCTGCCCCTGTTGAATACATGTCTCTAGCTCCTGATAGCATCAAACTATCCTCTTTCATATTATCAAATCCATAGCATATATCATTAATAGGAGCTGTTCCTATCATGTCATTTCTTATATAACTAGCGCAAAAATGCTGTGCGCCCAGTGCTGGTCTATTCCAATCATCTTTATAATTCTTATCTTTTTTACCTTGTACATATGCCCCTATTGATGTTATTATCATTTTAAAATCTGTACCTGCTAAATACATATTTTCTTCTAATTCTTCTGTAGCTTCTACCTTTAGCAATCCATCATTATATAACTTTCCAAATTCTGTTTTTAAACTTCTTTCTGTAAATGCTTTATCTACAAAGGTTACTTCTTTACATTCATCATATATCTTCTCAAATATCTCACTAGAATTGCAATTCATTATTTCTTTAATGCTTTTTACATAGAATTTTATATCACTTTCAGGTAATGAAACTATATCTTGTCCATATCTAGTTAATATTTTTTGTGCATATTTTATATCGTGACCAAATACTTTTTCTAAAACGGCTAATCTTTTATCTTCAATTGAACTACTTTTTATCCAAGCATCCGCTTTAGCTTTTTTTATTTGTTCATATTGTGAAATTTCTTCTTGTTTTTTTATGTCAAAAATATTTTCGCTTTGCAAAATACCTCTTAATATACCAATATCAACTTTTCCCAAATCTTCAACACTTTCAACTAATTCATCATATTTATCTGTGCTTAAATTATCTAATATATCTTTTGCTATTGCTGTCCACTCTTCTGTTTGTGTATTTTCCGTATAATCATCTATACATTTAACAAATATTTCTAATTGCTTAGGTTGTAATCCTAATATTTTATCTTGTATATTTGAATAACAAGAAATTAAATTAATTTTGTCTTTACCAAACATTTTTATATATTCTGGTTTTAACATCCTAAAATCAATATTATTAACTACTTCATTATTCTTTTCGTACAATTCGTATATAACTTTCTTATCTATTTGATTAGAAATTCCTTCTTTATCTATAAACAAATCTATATTATCTTTTACAAATTCAAAATCACTACAAAAAGCTCTATACCCCTTAGTCTCTTTAGGAGTTAATTCTTCAATACATTCTATCTTTTTACCTTGTTCTTTTATACTATCTACAACTTCCATTTTGTGTGTTGTAAATTTTAAAAATTTAATTGCTTCAATCTTTTTACTATCATCTTTTATCTCTAGTGCCACAGTTGCCTTTAGCATCTCATTATTCAAATCTGCAATTAATTCTACTTTTTTAACATCATCCTTTACTTTCTCTATTCTTTTTAATATTTCTGCAACTTCCTTAATCTTTTTCTTGCCTTTTACGTCATCTGTTTCATAGCATCTATAAAATTCTTTCATGTCATCATAAGAATAATGTTTAATAACACTATCTATTTTTTTACTCTCGTCTTTAATCGTTGAAATAACAAAACCCTTATCATTATAACTAATAGTCTCTAACAAATCTATTTTTTTATCATCATCCTCTATTACTGCAGCAAGGTATGATTTTTCTTCTTCACTTGTTAATGCTTTAAAAACTTCAATTTTCTTATTGTCATCTTTTATAGTTTGGGCAATTTGCGATATAAGAGTTTCATTATCAAAAAGAGAAATTAATTCCATTTTTTTATCATCATTACTAATTGTTTCTACAACAAATGCCTTAACTCTATCATTTATTATTAAAGAAAGCGCTTCTATTTTTTTACTATCATCTAGTATTTCTTTTGCAACAATTACTTTACTCCAATCATTATTAAGTTCTCTTATTATATCTATTTTTTTATTATCATCTTTTATTGTTTTTGCTACCTCTGACTTCAAGCATTCACTATCTACACTCTTAATGTACTTAATTTTTTCGTCATCATTTTCTATTGTTTTTACTATTTCTGCTTTCTCAAGCTCATCTTTCATTTTTTTAAGTACAGTTTGTTCTTCACTCTTCTCTAATGCTATTCTATATAATTCAAGTATCGCCGATTGACTTTGAATCTTATCAAAAGTTTCAATAGAAGACAATATATCTGCTTTTCTCTGTTCACTTTTCAAAAATGGTATAGTCTTTATTTTTATATTGTCATCTTTCATTGCTTTTGCTATATATTCTTTACTATCTTCATCATTAAATAATTGGATTGCTTTTAATTTTATATTATCATCTTTTATTGTTTTTGCTACTCTTGCTCTGTTCCATTCGTCTTTAAAAAATTTAAGTGCTTCTAGCTTATAGTTATCATTTTTAATTCTAATTGCAGTTTCATATTTAACTCCAGAAAATTCTTCTAAATCATCTGTGGAACTATTTCTTACTTTATTTAATCTAATTTTGTCTAATAATAAACTAATATGCCCTCCAAATTTCATCTGTCCGACTCTTTGTTCCAAATATACTTTTAGAACTCATTTCTTATTAATCCCTTCCTCATCCGTACTTTAATATAACTTTGCTATAAGTATATCATTACTTTACTAAAAATCAACACTTTTTTTATAAAAACTATATGTTCTTTCTTATTTTAACTCATATACAAAAATTTAAATCTGTATCCACTTTTTGTACAGATTTTTTATTTTAATTGATTGTTGTACTTGTTCTTCCTGTTCCTACTACATCTTCTTGAAGTGAGCGCCAGGTGTTACATCGTACAATTCCATCTGCTGATAGGCCTCTTGAACGTTGATAATTTCTTACTACTTATTCTGTTCTTCTTCCAAAATCCATTTTTCATAACTTTCTTTTGTTGCTTCTATGTCTGTTCTAAATTTTCCATCTTCATAGTACAGAATCTTCCACTCATAAACTCTATGTGGTAATAGTTTGTTTGGTACTTCTATTTCTTTTATTTCATTGTCTTCATAATATAATGTTGTAGTTTCTTTCTCTTCATTATATGAAAATACTTTATATCTTATATCTGGATTATTCTCTTCTATTTTACTTTCCTTTATAAATTCTTCCTGAATCTTTTTGTATTCCGAATTGCTTATAAAATTTTGGAATAAATCATCGGTTAATTTTTTCTCCCAAATATATTCTCCATTTTTATATCTTAAAAAACAATCTGTAAAAATTTTGCCTTTTAATTCTTGTGGTAAATCCATTTCTTCAAAAGTTACATCTATATTCAAATTTTGCAGATATGCTGTCTCCAAATTTGCGTCAACTACATAATATAAACAATCTTCCTGCCTTAGATAATTTAACTGGGCTGTTTGTTCACTTTCTATTTGTTTTGCACTTTTTACAGCCTTATCTATAATATCTTTAGTTGCTTTTTCATCAATTACAAAGTTATCTTTTTCCTTTCTCAATATCATATTGGTTGTCATATTCTTTGGCAATTCTTCTGAAGATACTATAAAATTCTTACTATTACCTTGATTATCATATTCAGAAATTGAATAACTATCTTTGTTTTCATATTTATATAACACATAATACATTTTTTCTTCTTCACTCATATTTTTTGCATATTCTTTTAAATTTTCACTATTTGTTTCATTTAAAGTAAGAGATGATTGATGACTTAAATTATAATCTTCTTTAATTTGAGTTATAGTAGTAAATTTTTCTGTGTTTTCTGATAACTTATCATTAATTTTTTCTATAAAATTTTTTAAATAATCCGATAATTCATTAATAAAATCCTGCACATCTAATTTTTCTAGTGTATTTTTTACCTCGTTAAATAAATCTAATTTCAATAGACCATCTCCTTTTATTTAATTTTTAAAATTTGTGATTTTTTGTATAGAAATATACTTAGATAAAAATTAAAAGATTTTAATATTAGGGCAACCAACGGTCGCCCATTTGCAAACCTATTTTACTACAAATAATTTATTCTTTCAATATCATTCTGCTAATTTGCTTATACCTGTACTATAATCAATTATTACTCCTGGCTGAACATTATAAACATATACATTAAAGCAAATCCCTTCACCACTATCTTCTACTGAATAAGCCTCCATTTGTACTCCTCTTGCCAGTAAATTTTCTGTTTCAAATATTGGTGTTACTCTATATAGTACATGATTTCCTGTTTGTAAAACGTATTCTGCTACAATATTTTCAAACTCAAGCATTCCTTGTACATTCATATACCTTGTGCCTGTTATTAAATTTTTTTCATTATCATTTTCTGCTGTTAACTGATACCCTATTAAATGACAACGATTAAATAAATATTCTCCATTATATTTTTTCTGTTTCCATCCTGTTGGCTCATATTCTAATGGTTCTCTTTCTTTTGTAGGCATAGTTTCTCTACACACATTAGCAAAAGCAACTCCACATCTTCCTTTATAATCTAATTCACTATATTCTTCAAAAACTTTTGTTGTGTAATCTTCTTCATCAAATTCTGGTTCATTATTGTTTAATATAACATAAGGTTCTTTTGTATATTCTGGAATACTTTCTAAATCAAATGATGTTGCATATGATATTTTATTTTCATTTGATATATCGTTTGGATATTCTGTAATATCTATTCCAAAATAACTTGCTATTCCTACAAATATTGCTACGATTATCGCTAATATTATTTTTCCTAATGCTTCTTCATTTTTTCTTTTCCCCATAACTTCTACTCCGTTTGAAAAATTATATCATAATTAATTTTAAATTACAATCTAAAAATAATTTGTAATTTATGTCATTTTTATCAATTTTCTTGTTTTTATTGACTTTTTAACAAATCTGTTGTATGTTATTTTTTAGAAAATGAGATTAAGCAGAGTATGTTGCCACCTACATACACAGCTTGCCTGTGAGAAAGTGAGGTGGTGCTTATGGTAGAATCTTTTTTAATCTACTGTCGTGCTTGTTCTTCCTGTTCCTACTACGTCTTCTTGCAAAGAACGCCAGGTGTTGCATCCTACAATTCCATCTGCTGATAATCCTCTTGAACGCTGATAGTTTCTTACTGCTTGTTCTGTTCTTGCTCCAAATATTCCGTCTAAGCTTCCTGCTCCAAACCCTAAAGTGTTTAAGTCATCTTGTGCTATTAATACATAAGTGCTTATACTTCCTCTTCTGACAATTGGATATCCTGCTGTTCCACAAGCTGGTCTTCCAAAACGTTTATCAAAGTGAACCCAGGTTGGTGTTGTTTTGGAAAATACACTTTACTAGTTCTTGAATTAAATTGCCCCCTATGATAAAATGCTTGTAAATAATAATTCGAAAGGTAGATGTTTTATGAATAAAATAATAGGAATAATGGGACCAAATAATGCTAGTAAAGAAAATTTAAGAGATGCTTATGAAATTGGAAAATATGTAGCCAATAAAGGATATGCCGTATTAACAGGTGGTTTGAATATAGGTGTACAAAATGAAGGATTAAAAGGTGCTAAATCATCTAATGGACTAACTATTGGAATTATGCCTTTTAATGAACCCGAAAAATTTTCTGAATATGTTGATATTCCTATAATAACTAATATGAGAAGTGGAAGAAATTATATAAATGTTTCTTCTAGCAACTTAGTAATTGCTTGTGGAATTGATGTTGGTACTATATCAGAAATATCACTATCGTTAATAAAAACCAATAACAAAAAGGTTATTTTAGTAGGAACATTACAAGAAGCAAATGATTTATTTACAAAATTAAAATCAGATAATATCTTTATCGCTAAAGACTATAATGAGTGTATTAATATATTTGAAAGAATTGAATTTTAATTAAAATTTCAACCTTACTTAATAAACTTTTTTATATTAGCTTATAAAGCAGGAATAGATGTGTCCACACATCTTATTTACAGCTTAAAAGCAAAGCTTTTAACTTGTGTCCAAAAATTTAAATATGTATCCAATTTGGGTGCATATTTTTTTTACTTTTTTATCATATTTTTTAATGTTTTATGTACTTAAATGACTGTTAAGTATTGAAAGGAAATATATCATAAGTACAAGTTTTGTGAGAATATGATATATCAGGTGATTTAATGGATAACATTGAAATTGAATATGTATTTAATAATAATGTTGATACTACTTTAGATAATATATTAATATCTATACTTAACTCTAAAATTAGGGTGGTCGACTTTGACACTAATAGCTAATATAATTGTATTTGAAGGAGTGTTAAGGTGAATTACAAAGTTGGTGCATATGTAAGGCTTTCTAGAGAAGATGAGAATAAAGCTACAAACTTTTCAGAAAGTATAAATAATCAAAAAGAATATATTTTAAAGTATATTTCAGATAACAATTTAAATCTAGTTAATATCTATGTTGACGATGGTTTTTCTGGTACAAACTTTGATAGACCCGGTTTTAAATCTTTAGTGCAGGATATTGAACTTGGCAAAATTAATATGGTTATAACAAAAGATTTATCTAGACTTGGTAGAGACCATATTGAAACTGGAAATCTAATTGAAAAGTACTTCCCTACTCATAATATCCGTTATGTTGCTATAAACGATTGTTACGATAGTTTAGAAGATGAATCATCCGCTAATGATATTGCTCCATTTAAAAATGTATTTAATGATATGTATGCTAAAGATATTTCTAAAAAAGTACGAACTGCACTTCATACTAAACAATTAAATGGTGAGTTTATTGGAACTAATGCTCCTATCGGATATATTAAAGATACTAATAACAAACACAAATTAGTAATTGATAAAAACACTTCTTACATAGTTAAAAGAATATTTAGAGAATTTTTAAATGGCAAACGGAATAAACACTATTTGCAAAAATTTAATAAAAGATAATATCCCTTCTCCTACAAGTTTAATTAATAATAATTATTATGTACTTTGGAACGGAACAACAATTAGAAGAATTCTTAAAAATGAAGTATATATTGGAAATACTGTAGGACATAAAGTTAAAAAAGTAAATTATAAAATAAAAAAACAAGTTATACTTCCAAAAGATAATTGGATAAAAGTAGAAAACACACACGAACCTATAATATCAGAAGAAGATTTTGAAAAAGTACAAAATATTTTAAATACAAGGTCATATATTCCTAAATCACGGTAAAACGCATTTGCTTACTGGACTTATATACTGCAAAAATTGTGGCTCTAAATATACTTTTGTAAAAGGATATAAAAGCTCAAGTTATGCTATATGTAGAAATAAAAAAATATATGGAAAAATGGTTTGTGATTCTAATAATATAAAAGAAGATATATTAAATGAAAAAATCTTAAATTCTTTAAAAGATATATTTTCAAAATATGCTAATAAAGAATATATATTAAATAACCTAGACTATGAAAGTGAAAACAGCATGAAAGAAAGTCTACTACAAGAAAAAATAAATTTAGAAGAAAAACTTACTGAAAATAATAATATAAAGTTTAATTTATATAAAGATAAAATAAATAATGTTATATCAGAAAAAGATTATATAGATTTCTCAAATAAATTAAGTAAAGATATTTTAAGTTTAGAAAATAGAATTAAATATATAAATGGTGAGGTTGAACAAATCTCTACAAATCATAATAATAAAAAAAATATGTTACATCTAGTAGATAAGTTTTTAAATACTGAAACTATTACTAGAAATGATATTTTACAATTAATTGATAAAATAGAAATAGGTGCTCACATTGAACACCTAAAAATATATTTTAAATTTTCTATATAACCCATTGACAAATAAACATTTGTTTGCTATTATGAATTAGGTGATTACAATGAAAGAAAATAGTTTAAATACAATATCAAATTTATTTGAAGGAAAAGAAATAAGAAGTATTTGGGATGCAGAAAAAGAAGATTATTATTTTAATGTAGTTGATGTTATTAATGCCTTAACTAATAGTAAAAGACCTAAAAGATATTGGACAGATTTAAAAAGAAACTTAATTAAAGAAGGTAGTCAGTTGTACGAAAATATCGTACAACTGAAAATGAAATCTAATAAAGACGGAAAAAATTATCCGGCAGATACATTAGACACAAAAGGTATTTTAAGATTAATAGAATCTGTCCCAAGTCCAAAAGCAGAACCTTTTAAACTGTGGCTTGCTCAAATGGGAAAAGAGAGAATTGATGAAATATTTGACCCAGAAATCGCAATAAATAGAGCTGTAGAATATTATAGAAAACGTGGCTATGATGATAAATGGATAAAAAACAGATTAACTGGAATTGTAGATAGATTAAAATTAACTGATGTTTGGAAAGAAAGTGGAATAACAAAAGATTATGAATATGGAATACTAACTAATGAAATATATAAAAGTTGGTCTGGTATGAAAGCTAATAAGTATAAAGAATATAAAAATATAAGAAAAGAATCTCTAAGAGATAATATGACCGATATAGAAGTTGTTTTAACTGATTTAGGAGAAGTTGCGACACGTGAACTTGTGAAAAAACACAAACCATATGGATTAAAAGAAAATAAAGAAATAGCAAAACGTGGTGGAAAAATTGCAAAAAATACAAGAAATGATTTAGAAAAAGAATTAGGCGAAACAGTAATTTCAAATAAAAACTCATTAAATTATAAATATTTAGATGATAACAAAAAATTACTTAAAAATAAGTAAAATCTATTCAACTGGTAGCAAATTGTTACCAGTTGTATTGTTTTCCAAAAGAATGCCTACCCAGGTTGGTGTTAAGTTTGCAGGTTCTACGTATGACCAAACTCCAGAATTTCGGGCTATATTTCTTAAGTTATTTCTTTCTGCGTTGCTTAATCTTTGCCCAACATCAAATGCTACGCCTGCATAGTGCTGTGATTGGTTTCCATGTCCTCCTTCCCAAGGTCTTTTGAATGCAAACCCTACTGGAATTGGGCTACCATATAAAAATCTTGTTGAATTCCAACTTTGCATAGCTCTTTTTGTTGTCCATAAGGTATTACTGTTGCTTGAACCTCTGAACTCATTTACTGTTAAGCTTCTATTCGCATTATAAGGCATTGCCTCATTTTCTCCTCTATAATAAGTTTCCATTCTATTTGTATCATTATTAAAAACTATTATTTTTGCCATAAAATATTCCTCCATAAAATATACTCTTTATATTATATGAAGGTTTGTCGAATTTTGTTATTTATCCTTATCCATATATTCTTCAAATACTCCTTTTTTAAATCTTGCGCGTCAAATTCTAGTTTATTATTGTTTAATACCACATATTTTTTTATGTGTATCAATTTATAATAAAATTATTGATTTTTATTAATATCTATTATATAATCCACTTCATATGAGGAGTATTTAAATGAAAAAATTTATATTAGACGAAAAACGAAAAGTAGCACTTATTCTTTTGATAGCCACACTAGTTCATTCTGGTTTAAGATTTTATATAGATATGAAAAATCTTTATTTTTATGTTTTATTTGCTATTTCTAATATATTAGTTTATAAAACTTGCAAATTATTATTTAAAGATTCATTAGTATCTTTGTTAGCATGCTTTTTTAATGCATTTTCTCTTATTGCAATCCAAAGTGGTTCATATAGCATTATATATGATTTGTGTAACTTTTTTATTTTAGCGATAGCATATTTTCATGCAAAAATATGGAGGAAAAATTTGCTTAAATGGTATAACTTATTACCTATTGTTCTAACTGTAATTTTAGGTAGTTTAACGCACTATTTGTTTTTAGTTTTTTTCGCAATAGTTTATTTACTATATTCTTTAAAAACTTTTAAAACAAAAAAATATGCTAGTTTTTTGAAATATCAAATTTCTATAATAGTTTCTGTTTTATTATACATTATCGCTATTTTTGGTTTTAAACTTCCTATCTCTAATTATGCTATAGGAAATTTTAATGTTTTGTTTAATGCTTTTAAATGTATTTTATTAATTAATCAAGAATTTTTTAATAATTTATTCTTATTATTTGTAATAATTCTTGCTTTTGTTTGTTATAGAAAAAAATGCAAAAAGCTTAAATTTAACTCTCAAATTTACTTATTTGTTTTACCAATTATTGTATATTTGTTAGTTACCTCTATCTTTGCTTCTTGCATTGAGATTACTAGTATTATACCTATTTACTCAGTGTTTTTTATATCTATGTTTTATTTAGCAAAGAAATATATGTTTGAACACTTAGAAAATAGAGAATGTATATTTTTATTAATATTATTTGTTACTATATTTGCATATAGTTCTATTACAGCTCTTATCTTTTAGAACAAGAGCTGCAATAAGGGCATCTACTACATTCATTGCTCTTTTCTTTTCTTGAAATCAAAATATATAATATTATTACCACTATTACTGAAATTACTATTATGTTAGCCCAATTTATAATTCCAAGTTCTATTCTACTTCCTATTTGATAAACAATCATAGCTAAAATCCATGCTAATGCTGTCTGGAATATTATAGCTTTTAATACCTTTTTTGTTCCTCCTAATTCTCTTCTCATTGCTCCTATTGCTCCAAAGCAAGGTGCACTAAATAAATTGAATACCATAAATGCATATGCCGATGAAGCAGTGAAGAATCCAAAAATTCCTTCTTTTGCAAATATTTGTGTTCCATCTTCTACGTCTTCTGCTAATCCACCAATTACTGCCATAGAGGATATTACTTGTTCTTTTGCTACAAGTCCTTGAATAGCTGATACTGTTGCTCCCCAACTATTTTCTCCAATTATTGGATAGAATATCCAAGAAATTTTATCTCCAATATATGCAAGCATACTATCTTCAACTGCTATTCCATATTCCATATTAGGTGAAAAAGATAGTAAAAACCAAATAACTATTGAACAAATTAGAATAGTCGTTCCAGCTCTTTTTATAAATGCTTTTACTTTGTCAAATACATCTTTTGTAACATATTTTGCACTTGGCACCTTATATTCTGGTAATTCTGATATATATGTACTTGATGTATTTTTAAACACAAACTTCTTCATTATTATAGCACTTAGTATTATAATTGCTATTGCAAAAAAGTATAATGATGCTGAAACTGCTCCTGAATTATTTTCGAAAAAATATCCTGTAAACAGTGCTATTATAGGTAATTTTGCGCTACAAGGTATAAATGGTGTTAGTATTGTAGTCATAGTCCTTTCATCTTGATTTTCTATAATTCTAGTTCCCATTATTCCAGGAACACTGCATCCTGATCCAACTATAAAAGGAATCAAACTTTTACCGCTAAGTCCTAATTTTCTAAATAGTTTGTCTAATAATAATGCTATTCTTGACATATATCCTGTCGTTTCTAAAAGCGATATGCATAAGAATAATATTATAAGTTGTGGTACAAATCCTAACACAGCACCTACTCCTGCAATTATTCCATCAACTACTAAACTATTTACCCATTCAGATGTACCAAAATTTGTTAGTGCTTTACTAACAAAAATACTTATTTTATCAATTATAGTAGCAACTCCATCTACAGTAAAGCTTCCTACTACCCCAACTGATAAATAATATACTAAAAACATGATTACTATAAATATTGGAAAAGCTATCCATTTATTTAAAAATATCTTATCAAGCTTATCTGATATTGTTTCTTTTATTTGCTTTTGAGTTGTACATTCTTTTCTTATTATTTCTATGAAATTATATCTTTGTGTAGCAATTGTTTCTTCCAAATCTGTATCATACTCTTTTTCTATTTTATTTCTTATTTGTTCATTTTTTTTATTTTCTAGTTGTTTAAATCTATCATCATTTTCTAATAATTTTACTGCTATAAATCTTTTATTAGCTTTATTTCTTTCAAAGTTTACTTCAATTTCTTTTATTGCATTTTCAATTTTACTATCATATATTTCAATTTTGTTATATTTTGTATTTCTTTGTATTGCTACTATTAAATCATTTATACCCGTTTCTTTTAACGCAGATATTTTAATTACTCTTGTATGCAATTTTTTTTCTAATTTTTCTGTGTCAATTGTTAATCCTTTCTTTTCAAGAATGTCAGCCATATTCAATGCAACTATTACATTAGCGTCTAATTCTAGTAATTGTGTAGTTAAATATAAACTTCTCTCTAAAGCTGTTGCATCTACTATATTTATAATTATATCTGGCTTTTCTTCAAATATATATTTTCTTGCAATATCCTCTTCTATACTATATGGACTTAGTGAATATATTCCTGGTAAATCTGTTATTGTATGTTCAGTCCCTTTTATTTTTGCAGTCTTTTTTTCAATTGTTACTCCTGGCCAATTTCCAATTTTAGCATTCATTCCTGTTAGCAAATTAAACAATGTAGTTTTCCCACTATTTTGATTTCCTACTAACGCAATATTCATTTATATCATTCCTTCCTTTATTACTAATTTCGAGTAAAAATTAACAACTCAAGACGCCGCTTATCTTTCACACATTTCTACTTCTATTTGTTTCAAATCTTCTTTCCTAATACACAACTCATAATCTCTTAGTTTAACATCAACAGGATCTCCCATTGGAGCAATCTTTTTTATTTCTACAATTGTTCCTCTTGTTATTCCTAAATCAAGCAAATGCCTTCGTATCGCTTTATCATTAATTTTTAAATTAATAACTTTTGCTCTTTGTCCTACTTGTAGTTCTGATAAATTACATTTTTTATTCATTTTATCTCCTTTCATATGTGAAATATGTTTCATATTTTAATTATATATATCATATTCTAATTTGTCAATACTAATATGAAAAAATATTCATATTTTAATTAATTTTATAACCTTGACTATAACCCCTTTCTATTGTATAATCTCTTCTAGGAGGCTTGTCATGGGAAATAGTGATATAAGAGAACCTATTCAAAAACGTTCTATTGAAAAGAAAGAAAAAATTATTCGTGCAGGTTTTGAATTGATTTGTGATAAAGGTTATCACAATACCAATACTGCCGAAATTGCCAAAGTTGCAGGTGTTTCTACTGGTATCGTATATCAATATTTTAAAGATAAACACGATATTTTAATAGAAGGTATTAGTATTTATGCTAATTCTATTTTTTATCCAATGCTTTCTAAAATAAATATTCATATTACTCAAAATAATTTAGAAAAAGTTTTAAGAAAAATTATTAAAGAATTTATTGCTAATCATAAATTGTCTCAAGCAGCACATGAGGAGATTATGGCAATGGTACATTCAGATAAGCAAGTGGCTGAACTCTATCATAAATCTGAAATTGAAATGACTGAAAATCTAACAAGTTTGCTTGTAAACTCTGGCTTTTCTAATAATAACTTGAAGGAAAAAGTTCATGTTGCTGTAAATTTAATAGATAATCTTTGTCATGAAATTGTATATCATAAGCATTCTGATATGAATTATGATATTATGATTGATGTAGTTCTAAATACTATTGTAAATTTACTAAAATAATTTTTTCTATTATTCAGGGAAATTTTAATAATTCCCCTGTTTTTTATAAAATTATTATGTTCTTTCAATACTAGTATTCTTAGGATATACTACTTTTCCAAATCTAAATTCATTTATAGCTTTTTGTAATTCCATTATTATTATTGGTAAAATTGATATCATTAAAACATACATCCATTGTGCGGTATTTAATGGAACTGCATTAAATATTTTAGATACAACCGGATTTATGATTACTATTGTTTGCAAAATTAATCCTATTATTACTGCGCCTATTAAATACAAATTATTAAAAATGCCTACTTTAAATATAGAACTTTCACTTTTAATATTAAAACTATGTACTAGTTCTAATGTGCTTAATGCAAAAAATGCCATTGTTCTGCCAACTTCTAGCCCATATAATTTATTTCCCAAACTAAATGCAAATAATGTTAATACTCCAATCATTGTTCCTTCTATTAAAATTCTTCCCCACATTCCACCTGCAAAAATACTTTCCTTTGCTTTGTTAGGCTTTCTGTTCATAATATCTTCTTCCATAGGCTCTAATCCTAATGCTATTCCTGGTAAAGAATCTGTAACTAAATTAGTCCATAATAATTGTATTGCAACTAAAGGTGCTTCCCATCCCAACAATAATCCTATAAAAATTGCCACTATTTCTCCTACATTTGTTGATATTGAAAAATGCACTGCTTTTCTTATATTATCATATATGTGTCTACCTTCTTTTACCGCTTCAATTATAGTTACAAAATTATCATCTATTAAAATCATGTCTGCAGCATTTTTCGCAACATCTGTACCAGTTATTCCCATTGCAATACCTATATCTGCACTCTTTAATGCAGGTGCATCATTTACACCATCTCCTGTCATTGCTACGACATTTCCTTGATTTCTAAAGGCTTTTACTATTCTTACTTTATGTTCTGGTGAAACTCTTGCAAACACAGAATACTTCATTATATTTTTTTCTAATTCTTTGTCTGATATTTTATCTAATTCTTCTCCTGTTATTGCCATATCTCCTGTTTTTAATATTCCTAATTCCTTTCCTATTGCTTTTGCTGTTAATATATGGTCACCTGTAATCATTACTGTTTTTATTCCAGCTTTTTTGCAACTTGCTATTGCTTCTTTTACTCCTTCTCTTGGAGGATCTATCATACCAATTAATCCACAAAATGTTAAATCATTTTCCATTCTTTCATCTATTTTATTAGGTAGATAATCTATATCTTTATATGCTATTGCAATTACTCTTAATGCTCTTTTTGCCATATCTTCATTTTGAACTTCTATATGTCTAACTTCTGTATCTATTAAAGGATGTATTTGTGAGTTCCTGTTATAATTACTACATCTTTTTATTAATACATCGGGAGCTCCTTTTGTAATTATTCTATACTTATTTCCTATTCTATGGATTGTAGTCATAAGCTTCCTTTGAGAATCAAATGGTATATCATTAATTCTTTCCATTGATTTATATAACTCTATTTTATTTTCTCCTATTTTTAAGGCAGCCTCTACAATCGCCTTTTCTGTAGCTTCTCCATCTACTTCATTCTTACTATTAATTGTACAGTCTGTACACATTGCTCCTAATTTTAAAATATCTTTTTTATTATTTCCTACAACTTCAACTACTTTCATTTTGTTTTGAGTAAGAGTTCCTGTCTTATCAGATGCAATTACATTACTACTTCCTAAAGTTTCAACGGCTGGCAATTTTCTTATTATACTATTCTTTTTCGCCATTCTAGTAATTCCTATAGACAACATTATTGTAACAACTGTTGGTAATCCTTCTGGGATAGCTGCAACTGCAAGTCCAACTGATGTCATAAAAATTTCCATTGCAGGAATTTTCTTTAATAGCCCTATAACAAAAACTATTAAACATATAGCAAGAGCTATTAGCCCTAATTTTTTCCCAACATCGCCTAACTTCTTTTGCAAAGGTGTTTCTGGAGAATCATCATTTATTATCATTTGTGCTATTTTTCCTACTTTTGTACCCATGCCAATTTCTGTAACAATTGCCTCTGCATGTCCGCTTACTGCAATAGTTGTTGCAAATACTAAATTTTCCATATCTCCTAGAGAAGATGTATTTTGTAGAATTTTATTAGCTTCTTTCTCTACCGGAAATGTCTCTCCAGTAAGAGCTGATTCTTCAACTTTAAAATTATATGTATTTATAAGTCTTGCATCTGCTGGAATATAGCTTCCTGTTTCTATTTGAATTATATCCCCTGGTACTATATCCTCACTTGGTATGATTTTTATCTCACCATTTCTTTTAACTTTGGCTTGTGGAGATGCTAATTTTTGTAATGCTTCTATAGATTTCTCTGCTTTACTTTCTTGGATAACACCCATTAATGCATTCATAATTACAATAGCAATAATAATTATTGAATCCACATAATCATTACTATGTTCTGCATATGCTATTCCAGCAGAAATAACCGCACTTGCTATAAGTATTATAATCATAAAGTCATTAAACTGTTTTAAAAACTTCATTAAAAAGCTTGTCTTCTTACTATTATTTAATTTGTTTTTTCCATATTTACATTGCCTATTTTTTGCCTCTTCATCTGTTAATCCTAACTTAATATTGCTATTAAGCTTTTTAGATACATCTTGTACCTTTAATGTACACCACATAGAAATCTCTCCTTTAACTTTGGTTTTATATATCAAATTCTATGCTTGTACTTTTAAATTTATGTTCCTTTTATATAAAAAATATTTTTGGGTTTTATATATAATAAAAATAAAGACATAGGCAGAACAATATTCATTGTCCTACCTATGTCTTTGTTAGAATTATGCCATGTAGGCTTTCAGTAGATTTTCCAATCCTTTAGACATAATAGCCTGTTGACCTTCGCGGGGATTAAGCTTTGCATAGTAATCAATAGGTTCTTTCCAACGGGAAATACCATCATTCACGATGCAATAGGAATACTCTGGCTCTTCTTCAATCAGATTTACAACATCTGTAAGCCAGTCACGATATCTTTGCATGTCTTCTTCTGTAGTCATGCCATTTGACTGAACCGCATGTCCAACAATTACAGTTCTTACTTTTCTGTGTGTAAGTTTCTGTAAATCTGAAACTTTAAGCTTTGCGCCTTCACTGAACAGTATCAGTGTACGTTTTTCAGAATTATTGATTTCTCCAATCAACACCTCTTCGTTGGTTTCATAATTTGCTGGAACCACTCGAAACAAGACTTCTTCGTCTGCACAGCTTCTGCCAACATATCCCTGTCTCCAGAAATACTGAAGAACATTTGCCAAGATATCATCGCGGTTTCTGCCCTGAAGTTCAACTGCTACAACACTGAATTTACCGTTGTCTCTGGTTTCCAGAGAAGTGGCTACAATGTTCTCAATCTGCCGTACTGCTTCGCGTACAGCCTGGTCAAGTCCTATAGACCACCCTCCATTGATACCGTCAACCGTGAGAGGTACTGCAAAAATAATGTTAATTCCATTTCTCATGAATTCATCCCTTATCTCTGCACATTGCCGTGCTGAACCGTCTCCACCGCATACAATCACAGTTCCGACATCCCATGCCTCCAGACACTTCAGCGTAGTAAGCATCAATTCAGGATTGGTCAAATCAATCCCTCGACAAGTTCCAAAAAACGTACCTGGTACATTTTTCAGTTCTTCTTCTGTGCTACAGTTGTACGAAATCCAGAAGGAAGGATCATATAAACTCATGAAGCTGTATCTTCCTAAGTATATACAACCATACACATCTTTTTCCCAAAGGTCTCCAGCTATCCGAAGGATAACCTCTTTCGAAGGGTCTACAAGCCCTCCGCCATGAATGATAAGCACATTGTTGCTCATGGATAATTCCCCTTTCTGCATATATATATGCAATTAATTTTTTACCGCTGAAAATTTCAACAGTGGCAATATTATATCATACTTTACATAAATTGGCAATTATTATAGTAAATATTCAAAAGGTTTTACATAAATTTTCCACTTTTTCCTTTATTTTTTAACAAAAGTGTTATATAATAATGTGTAATTATTTTGAGAGGTGAGTTTATGGATTACAATCATAATGAAATTGAAAAAAAATGGCAAAAATATTGGGATGGAAACCAAACCTTTAAAGCAGTTACTGGAGGTAAAGAAAATCCTTATTATATATTAGTTGAATTCCCTTATCCTTCAGGAGCAGGTCTTCATGTAGGGCATGTAAGAAGTTATACTGCACAAGATGCTGTGGCAAGAATGAAAAGATTACAAGGTTACAATGTTTTATATCCAATGGGATGGGATGCTTTTGGTGCTCCTGCTGAGCAATATGCTATTAAAAATCATATTCATCCAAAAGAAGCCGTAGCTGAAAATATAAAAACTTTTAAAGGTCAAATGAAAGATTTAGGTTTTTCTTTCGATTGGTCTCGTGAATTTTCTACAACAGACCCAGATTATTATAAATGGACACAATGGCAGTTCTTACAATTCTATAAACATGGAATGGCATATAAAGATACTGTTCAAGTTAATTGGTGCCCTACTTGTAAATCAGTTTTATCTAATGAAGATGCTGCTGGTGGAGTTTGCGAGAGATGTGGAGATACTGTTGTTCAAAAAGAAAAATCACAATGGATGCTTAGAATGAGCGATTATTCAGAAGATTTATTAAAAGGTCTTGATGATACTAATTTTGCAGACAGAGTAAAATTAGGACAAATCAATTGGATTGGTAAATCAACTGGTGTTGAATTAGATGTTAACATTGTTGGTGGCGGTAAATTTTCAATATTTACAACATGTATTGAAACAATTTATGGAATTACATTCTTCGTTATTGCACCTGATGGTAAATTAATAAAAGAATTAATGCCAAGAGTTAAAAATAAAGAAGAAGTTATGAACTACATAAATGAAACTGCTAAAAAATCTAGCATGGATAGAACAGAATTAAATAAAGGAAAAACTGGTTGCCTTGTAGAAGGAATTAAAGCTATAAATCCTGTTAATGGTAAAGAGGTTCCTGTATTCTTAGGAGATTTCGTCCTAGGTGATTATGGAACAGGTGCTGTTATGGCTGTACCTAGTCATGACCAAAGAGATTTTGAATATGCAGTAGAACATAAATTAGAAATGATTCAAGTTATTGATGGTAGAGAGACTGAAGCATGTGCTTTCGAAAAACAAGATTATTTAGGTAAAGGATGCAAATTAGTAAATTCTGAAGAATTTACAGGACTTACAGTTGAAAAAGCTAAAGAAGCTATCACTGATAAGTTAGTTAAAGAAGGAATTGCAAGAAGAGTTAATAACTATAAAATGAGAGATTGGGTATTTTCTCGCCAAAGATTCTGGGGAGAACCAATTCCAATGATATATTGTGAAAAATGTGGTTGGCAACCAATGAAAGAAGAAGATTTACCACTACTTCTTCCAGATGTTGCTGAATACGAACCTACAGAAGATGGTGAAAGCCCACTTGCAAATATTACAGATTGGGTTAATACAACATGTCCTCATTGTGGTGCTCCAGCAAAAAGAGAAACAGATACAATGCCTAACTGGGCAGGTTCTAGCTGGTATTTCTTAAGATTTATGGATGCTCATAATGATAAAGAATTTGCTTCTATGGAAGCTATGAAATACTGGGATAAAGTTGACTGGTATAATGGTGGTATGGAACATACTGCAAGACATTTACTATATGCTAGATTCTGGGTTCAATTCTTATACAATATTGGATTAGTTCCTAAAAAAGAAATGATTTGGACTAGAGTTAGCCATGGTATGGTTTTAGGAAGTAATAATGAAAAAATGAGTAAATCTAAAGGGAATGTTATTAATCCAGATGACATTGTTCAAGAATATGGTGCAGATACATTAAGACTTTATGAAATGTTTATGGGAGATTACACACAAGATGCTCCTTGGAGTACAGATTCTTTAAGAGGATGTAAACGTTTTATAGATAAAGTTATTAGATTAAAAGATACAATAGTTGATGGCGAAGGATATTCTAAAAAATTAGAACCAATTATTCACAAAACTATTAAAAAAGTTCAAAATGACTTAAATACAATGGCTTATAACACAGCTGTATCAGCATTGATGATTTTAGCTAATAGTTATGATGATGCAAAAGCTATCACTAAAGAAGAGTATCATCTGTTATTAACATTATTAAATCCAATAGCTCCTCATATTACAGAGGAATTAAATGAAACATTAGGATTTAAGCCAATTTGCGAATCAGTTTGGCCAGAATATGATGAAGCAAAAACTATAGATAGTGAAATAGAACTTCCTGTTCAAATAAATGGGAAAGTAAAAGGAACTATAGAAATTGCTTTAGATGCAACAGAAGATGTTGTAAAAGAAGCAGCTCATAAGGAATTGGCTGAATTATTAGATGGAAAAACTATTGTTAAAGAAATTTATGTAAAAAATAAGATATTTAATATAGTAGTGAGATAAAAAAGAACAGCATTGAAGTGCACCCCAAATGTTAGACAAAAATCTAACATTTGGAGGTATATTTTTTATATATATTTAATTATTATTTTTTCACTCTCGTAATTAATTGTAAAATTCTCATTAGACTTAATAGAAATATCTTTAACTTTTTTTATTAAATCTTCTTCAAATATACCTTTAATCTCAATATTTAAATTTTCTATAAAATTTATTTCAATATTGTTTGATGATTTTATTAAAAATTCAATAATTTCTGTCAGTATATAAATTAATACAACTGAATTACATTTTATTATAAAATCATCTTCATATGTCATATTAAAATCAAGATTTTTTACTTTTAAATCAAGATTAAATAATGCTTTTATTATACTTTCCAATTTAGAAACATTTATATTACCTAAATCTTCAATTTCTAATATTTTAGCATAGTTACTTAAATTATTAATAGATTTATTTATTTCTTTAGAAAATTTTACTTGTTCTTCTTCAGATATTTCTAAGCTCTTATCAGACATAATGTTAGATAATCCGCCTATTACCATTGATTTTTCTTTTATCTCTCCAATTAGTTTATTAATAAATTTACCTGAAAATTCGTTTTTATATTCTAACATATTAATTTTTCTTTGTTGTTCAATTATTTCTTTATACATAAAAGATGTTTTTATTGCTGATTTTGTTAATAAAATCAGTTCTGAATCACCTTTTAACTTATCTATATACCCTTGTATCTTTAAAGTATCTATCATTTCAAGTGGAGGAACTTGATCAGAATAACCTGTTCTTAAAATAATTATTGTTTCATTGTTAAATTTTCTTAATTCCTCTATAAATTTATCTCCATTCATTTGTGGCATAAAGAAATCTAGTAATAAAACATCTACTTTATTCTCCTTAAGATATTCAAGTGCATCAATAGGATTTTGTACACATTCAACATTCATCCCTTCAAATTTTAAACAATTTTTTGTAGAATTTAAAACTTCTTCAATATCATCTACAACTAATATTTTTGCATCTTTGTAATTAATATCGTTCATTATATTTCCTCCTTAATAATTGGTATTTCTATTAAAAATGTTGTTCCAACACATTTTTCAACAGTATAACTAATTTTTCCTTTAAAACTACTTTCTATTATAGTGTTCGAGTAATAAAGTCCAAAACCTGTTCCATTTTCCTTTTTAGTTGTTTTCATTTCTTTAAATAATGTTTCTTGAATTTCTTGTGGTATTCCTCCAGCCTCATCTCTTATAGTTATTAAATATTTGCCATTCTTTTCTTCTACAGCAACTTCAATTATTCCAGCTTTTCCTCTTTCTTGATAAGCATCTAAACTATTCTTTATTATATTACCAACTACTCTATCTAGTTTATTCTTTTCTCCATAAATCATATAGTTTTCATTGATTTTATTAATTATTTGACAGTTATTCTTTCTTAAAATACTACCAAATAAAATCTCAATACCATTAATTAATTCTCTTAATGAAAACTCTTCTCTTTCTGTGTCTCCTGTAGATCTTATCTGATTTCTAACACCTGCAATTGTTTTGCCCATTTTGCTTAAACTATTATCTATATTATCTAGCATTTCTACTAAAATTTCTTTAACCTCTTGCTCTGCTTGTATTTTGTCAGACTTAACATATTTCTTTAATGTTCCAACATCTAATTGAACAGCGGATAGAGGTGAATTTAAATCATGTGCTATTCCTCCTGCAAACTCTCCAAGAATTGCAAATTGTGCTTGTCTTTGCATTACATACTCATTATCTCTTAATTCCTTTTCATGTTCTTCAGTAAGTTCTACTATTTTATTGTAATAATAAGACAAATCCCCAATTTCATCATTAGATAATATCGGTAACTTGTTTTTATGCTCTTTCTCATTTTCTTCAAGAATATCTTTAAGAGAGTTAGACACATTTTCTATATTGTTAGAAATATTTTTAGCTAATATGTAAATGAAAATAGTATATACTATTAATGCTCCCGCTATAATTGATATATAAAACACCATAAGTTGAGTATCTGCTGTCGAATATTCAAAACCAACATACCAATTATTGCCTTCATTGTCTTGTAGTTTAACTGTATATGCCTGTTTCTCTGTTCCATAGAACTCATATACAATTCCACTATCTCCATTAAAATAAAAGTTTAAATACTTAATAAAGAAATCTGTAATATTTTCTCCCTCTTTTGAAACATACGTTTCTTTAAAATTTGGAGCTATAATAAAGAAATAATCTTCTTCATTATTTAAAGGTATTGTTTCTATTTCATTCTTCAACATACTTATATTAAAACTATTCAAAGTTCTATTTTCTAAATATGCTTTGTAATAATTAGCATTTGCTTTTGCATATTCTTCTGTAGCTTTTGCATATCCTATTAATGATATTATTATTATAGAAACAGCAATAAATGGTATTATTTGCAATATTAAATTGGTAGAAAATTTTAATCTTGCTCCATTGTTTATCTCATATTTGTTTTCTCTCATATATGTTTTTTTCATTACTTCTTTTAATTCTTTTTGTATTAATATAAATTGCATTATTTCAATTAAAGATGTAATTGCAAATAACATTAAAAAGAATTTCAATATTGCTAGGCCATCAGAAATCAGTATTAATGTTAATGTCATTCCCAAAACTATAACTATAATCATTTGAATTATATAAAATTTATATGGTACATTTATACAGTCTTTTCTAACAGTTTTTATTTCATCATAACTTATTTTTTGATTCTTGTGATATTTGTTTAGAAAATTACAAATATTTTTTAACGCCTTGTTTAATGCAAATATGTGTAGAGTTGTAGCAACAATAAAAATGATAGCATATTGTTCAACATGGCTAAATTGTTCAACTGATTTTTGAAAAGCTACATTTTCAGAGTTAGGTGGATAATTTTGTATTATCGGCATAACCTTATATGTACAATAAACTAATACTAAATTAATTATTATTAATAAAATATATAGCTTACTTTTCATTTTTTTAACTTCTTTAACATTCATTCAATCACCTCAGCTAATCTTAGATGCAATATTTACGATATTTCTTAAATATTTTTCATCTATATTATTCCATTTAAAATTCAACTCGTTTAAAACATTTATTGTAATTGCTTTACTATACTGATTAGTATTTTGGTTTATTATAGCATTTAAGTGTTCAACACCCACATTGTAATTTTCATATAATTTTTCTTTTAATTCAGTTATATCAGTTGTATTTAACTCATTTCCTTTTTTCTTAATAACTTTAATTATATCTGAAACCTTTACACTTTTATCACTTTCAATATGATATATTGTGTTTTTGCAATCACTTTTTAATATTTTATTAATTGCTTGTACACACTCATCTACAGGTGTTAAATAAAAATCTGAATTTAACATTTCTACCGTTTGGAGTCCTACACTATTTATTTCTTTTATTGCCAACATAAAAGCATTTTGCTCAAAATTACTTTGGAATACTCCATCTGATAATCTAGGCATTATATTACCTATTCTAAATATTTTTGCATTTATTAGTCCACTATTAATTGCCTTTAGAACTTTTTGTTCTGCTTCATATTTAGATATTAAATAAGGACTTTTATCAAACGTTTGATTAATATTTAATACATTTTCATCAAATATCATATTAACATTTTTATTTTGAAATCCGTGTAATGATAATGTAGATATGTGTGCTAAACTTATATTGTTTTCTTTACATATATTTATTAAATTAATTACTGTTTTTACATTGTCTCTATAAAAATTATTATATTTTCCAACATGTTTAACATTTGCCGCACAATTAATAATAGTTTTAACTTCCATTTTTAAGGTTTCATATTCTTCTTCTGTTAATCCTAGATCTTCTCTTGTTAAATCTCCATTTAATACAGTTGTTTTTTTAATAATCTTTTTACAAGTAACTTCATCAAAATATTTTTGTATTGTTTCTTCAAATCTTTCTTTACTTGACAATCCAATCTTAGTTCTTACTATACAGAATATTTTTTTAGTGTTAGTATTATTGGCTAATTCCTTCAATAAATTCACACCCACAAAACCTGTTACTCCAGTTAACATTACAGTTTCTAAATTCATAGCTTGACTATTATTCTTTATTCTTTCGCTTGTTTTTTTACACTTCTCGTCATCTGCCATTAGCTCTGTTTTCATCATATCAGCTAAATCTTTTACAGTAGAATAATTATACAAATCTTGTATTGTCATTCTGATATTTTTTAACTGTACATACAAATTTGTCATATTTAGCGAATCCAAACCTAAATCATCCTCAAAATCATCTGTTATAGAAAAATCACATTTTACAATTTCTTTTACTTTGTCATATATCATTTGTTCTAATGTTGTTTGTGGTTTAATATCTATATTTTTTGATTTTATATATTTCTTTGCTATTTCTTCTAGTTTATTTCTATCAACCTTACCATTTTTATTTCTTGGAATTTCTTCTATCTCTATGATATGTTTTGGTCTCATATAAAAAGTAATATTTTCGTCTATTACATTTTTTATCTCTTCATTTTTTACATTATTACTCTGCCCTTTTTTTGATATATAAAGCAATATAGTTTTGACATTTTTAATCGGCATAGATATTGCTGCAATTTCTATATTATTTCCAACTATTTCCCTTATTCTTTGCTCAACTTCATTTAAAGATACTAAATAGCCTCCTGCTACTTTTACAAAATCATCTTCTCTTCCCAAAAATTCCAATTCTAAATTATTATTTATTTTTGCTATATCGCCTGTCTTATATGCATTGCATAATTCATTAGTCAGTGGATTTCTTATCTGTATAAATTTTTGTTTTGTTAATGACTTTTGATTAAAATATCCACCTGCTATATTTTTTGAAGATTTTTCGTCTTCAAAAATTACTAATTCTCCTTGTACATTTATTGGTAAAACTTGATTATTCTTGCTGACAATCATTGCTCTAACATTTGGCATTAATTTTCCAATAGGTGCATAATTATTTGCAATATCTTCTTCATCTACTTTATGCTTTGTCATAAACATTGTAGCTTCAGTTGGTCCATATGTGTTATAAATCCTTAAATTTGGATTTACTTGTAATAGCTTTTCAAAATTTCTTGGTTTTAAAACCTCTGCTCCAGTTCCTATAATTCTTAACTTATTTAGCTTTATTTTATTCTCTATGCTTATTCTTTGTATTTGTTCAATCCATTTATGTACTGTAAAAACTCTAGTTACATTCTCATCTTTTATAATGTTTACAACCTTTTCTGGATTTAGTTCATCTTCTTTTGGTACTAAAACTAATTTTCCGCCATTTAATAAGATAGAATATATATCTATAGCAGATGCATCAAAAGAATGTTTTAATAAAGAAATAGCAACATCATTTTTTATGTATTTTAAATCTTCATCTAAATTCATTGAATTTATTAATGAGATTATATTTTCGTTTTTCATTATAACGCCCTTTGGTTTTCCAGTAGTTCCTGAAGTATAAATCAAATAGCATATATCACTTGGTTCTGTTTCTATTTCATATTCATTTTTGTTATTTCCTTTTAAACTTTTAATATCAATTTTTACCAAATTTTCATTATCTAATTTATTTGAATACTTTTTATTTGTTATTACTATTTTTGCTTTAGAATCATTGATAATATATTGCATTCTTTGAGTTTCTTCTTCTGGTAATATTGGAATATAATAATTTCTTGATTTAAGCACTCCTATTATGCTTGTAATAAAACCAATATCATTATCTAATAATATTACTATTGGGCTATTTTCTTCTACTCCATATTGTAATATTTTCTTACATAGGCTATTAGCTTTATCATTTAACTCTTGATATGTAATACTATTTTTTCCACAAACTACTGCTAATTTATCTTTATTATTAGACACAGTATTCTCAAATCTTGATATTATTGTTTCATTACTTTTTTCTGCATTACCAGTATTATTAAATTTTTTTAATAATTGTACATCTTGCTTAGAAAGAATATTAATGTCTTTTACCTCTATTAATGCATTATTTAATACTTGTTCTATTATTTGCAATATTCTATCATGAATATTATCAATATCATTTTTAGAAAAACATTTTAAAATATAATCATAATACAATAAATGTTCTCCAAAATGATTTACATAGCTTATTAATAATGGGTTAGCCTGATTATTATTAGAAATCCATGTTGTTTCACCTGTATCTTCATCAATTTCTATTTCTAACTTATTTATTTGGTATGAAAAAACTATTTCATATAAATTAATATTCTCTTTTGAAAACTCCTGATATGCTCTTTGTATTTCATAATAAGGATACTTCGAATGCCTAAAACATTGCATATTTGTACTATTAATATTTTTACATATATCTACAAAATTCATTTCATTTTTTGTTTGTATATTAATAGGCAATGTTGATATAAACATCCCCATCATTTCTAGTTCTTTATCTGCTTTTCTCCTATTTAAGAAAGGTGTTCCAATTACCAAATTTTCTCTATTAAATATCTTAGAAAAATAAATTGATATAGTAGCCAAAAAGAAAGTATATTCAGTTATTTTATTAGTTTTACAAAATGCATCTATCTCTTGATGCATTTCTAAACTTATTTGTTTTTCTAATCTTTTACTCTTTTTATCTTTTGCTATCTCAAATTTATTTTCACAATCTATTTCTTTTACATATTCATTCCAATATTCTTTATCAATTAAATATTTATCTGAAAGTCTATATTTCTCCTCTTTTTTTATATATTCTAAATATGAAGGTTTCTTTTCTATGTCTTCATTATTACTAATTTTTAAATAATATTCCTTAATTTGTTCAGCAACCTGTCCTAATGTCCATGCATCTGAATTTATATGATGAATTTTTACACATACATAAGTTGCTAATTTATTTTGGATAATTCTAATATCATAAAGTTTGCTATTAATCATTTCTAATCTTTTGTCAGCAATTTTTCTTATAATTCTATTTACCTCAGATTCATCCTCATCTTCTAAAATGTATACAGGTATATCTTCATATTTAAAATCATCAATAAATTGCTCTGGAACATTATTATTTTCAATAACTTTAATTCTCAAAGCATCATTATTTTCTATAATTTTGTTCATTACCACTTTTAATATTTCAATATCTAGTTTTTTACATATTTTAAAAACACCAAATATATTATTCATATTGGTATTGTTATTAGTTCTCTCAATTAAATAAATATTCTCTTGTGGTATTGTAAGCTTATGTTTTACAAAATCGTCAAACATATAATATCCTCTTTTTTCCATTTTTTCATATTTTATCACTACTTTAAAATTAATGCAACTATGATTTTTAACCTGTAAATTTTTCAATACAATTTCCACTGTTATGTAGATTTAATATTCTTTATACCAAATAAAACTTCTTTTAACTCGCATAACATTTATATTAGCGTTTAAAAGTTTTTGTTCCTCATATTTAATCATAATAAAAAAACAAGAGAGCGCAAAATTTCGCCCTCTCTTGTTTGAGTTTTAAGCAATTAAGTATGTAATTATAGCAAACCAAGCTACTATGACTGCACCTATCAAACATATTATCGAAATAGCATCACAAGCATTACTATCTTGACAGTTTGCTATTATACGGAAGACTATAAACAGTACCAAAAGTACTCCCGCTCCAATAAATAAATAATAAGCTCTGTTTAATAATTCAGTCTTTTCTTCAGTTGTGATTTCTGCTACCACTTTTTCAATCTTTTCTGAATTATAGTAATCCTTGGCATCAATTGTCATTGTTTCGAATGCTTCTACTTTTTTAGTAACTTCTTCTGCATAAAGGGTATCACCATTTTCATCTTGATACACAATATTTAAAGTTACCTTATAAGCTTTCTTACTAGGATTTACAACCTGAACAACGAAATCGTCCAAAACACTTACTTCATTCAAATAGCTTGCTGCGAACACAGGTACTGCACTGATAATAAACATTATCATTACAATCACCATTATTATTGCCTTAACTCCCTTTTTCCGTTTAATCATTTTCTTTGCTCCTCCTGAATTTTATTTTTGTTTATGATTTTGGAAAACTAAATAAGCTAGCCGCTTACTACTTTTATAATATCATATATTTACATAATTTGCAAATCCAGTTTGATTCTATGTCGTCTTTACTTCAACTTTTTTGTATTCTTATTACTGATTTTGAATTTTTGTTTCTTCTCTTTTTCTAATTCCTGGATGCTTTTTTCTGGTGTGGGCAAATCTTCTGGCATTGTTCCTCCTACCTCTTGAATAGCTTTTCTTACTGCTTTCCCAACACGGTTATGTGTATCACACGCTAATTTTTCATTATTAATATCTGACTTCTTTAACTTAGCCTCTGTTTGAGTTATGCGGAATATATTCGCACCAAGTTCTTCGCTTCCCATATAATCTAAAATTTCTTGTCCTTTCTTTAATCCTTTTCTATTTTTTATTTGTGATGCAGTTTCATTATATAATCCTAAATACCCTGCATTATTAAATTTACCAAAGTTTTCCACTCCAGACTTTTGAGCTACATCAAATAATGCTGAATTCTTCTCTTTTGCAAGATTTCTATTAAACATCCTCCTGTCATCTTCTGATAGCTTTTTATATTCCTCTTCTGTTATTTCTTGTTTTCTAGTTTTTACTGCAAAATATGTTTGTGCAAGTGCAATTTGCTTTTTACTAGGGCTGCCATTTTGAGCTATAAGATAGCAAGCATAACGAGTAAGCATATAGTCATAATCTATAATATAATTCGTAGCACCGTTAGGCAAGGGCAACGATTTTCCCAACTGGGAAAACTGCTCTTCCACAAGGCTTCCAGAGTTTTCGCAAGAAATCTTTGCCTTTTCAATTACATTTTTAAACTTATCCCAACTAGAATATCCAAGTGATAACATCAACTCTCTTGCATACCAAAACTCAATACCATCCTCATCAATATGTTTTATTTTCTCAAAAGTTTTTTCTGTTTTTATAATTATCTCATTTTCACTCATTCAACCTCTCTCCTCTTATTCTTTTTGCATTTATTGTAAAACATATGTTCTTGTTTGTCAATAAGTTATGAATATATAATTTATTTTTTTAGATTATATAAATTATAATTTTTATTCGTTAAATTTCCCAATTGGGGACGTTTTTGTATTGGGCAGTTACGCCTTTGAAGTCTTTGCCTCCAATCCAAGTAGCGTCCCCAAATTAAAAAATTTAACTTCTATTCTGAATTACACAAAAAAATAGAGATATGTGGTCAACATATCTCATGCGATTTATAGTTGCTTTCGACTACAACTTCGCTAGCTAAAATTATTATAGCATTATTTTTATTATATGTCAAATAAAATTTTAGTATTCATTACTAATTAATCTTGTTCCCCTTTTAACTTTTCTGCTCTGTCTGCTGCAATTAGGTTATCTATCATTTCGTCTATTGCTCCATTTAAGAAGTTTTCCATTTGGAATATACTAAATCCTATTCTGTGATCTGTTATTCTTCCTTGTGGATAGTTATATGTCCTTATTTTTTCGCTTCTATCACCTGATCCAACTTGACTTTTTCTTTCATTATGAAGCTCTTCATCTTGTTTTTGCTTTTCTATTTCATATATTCTTGATTTTAATAAGTTCATTGCATATTCTCTGTTTTGTGTTTGTGATCTTTCTGTTTGGCATTCTGCAACTATTCCTGTTGGTTCATGTATTAATCTTACTGCTGATGATGTTTTATTTACTTTTTGCCCTCCTGCGCCTGATGCTCTAAACACTTCCATTCTTACATCTGCTGGGTTTATTTCTACTTCTACGTCTTCTACTACTGGTAGAACTGCAACTGTTGCTGTTGATGTGTGTATTCTTCCACTACTTTCTGTATCTGGAACTCTTTGTACTCTATGTACTCCACTTTCGAATTTTAATCTGCTATAAACACCTTTTCCTGAAACCATAAATGTTACTTCTTTGTATCCACCAATTCCTGTTTCGTTTTCATTTAAAATGTCTATTTTCCAACGTTTTGTTTCTGCATACATTGTGTACATTCTAAATAGTGTTCCTGCAAATAAAGCTGCTTCTTCTCCTCCAGCTCCTGCTCTAATTTCGCAGATTATATTTTTGTCATCATCTGGATCCTTTGGAATTAATAATATTTTTAACTCTTCTTCCAACTGAGGAATTTTTTCTCTTAATTCATCCATTTCCATTTCTGCTAATTCTTTTAAATCTTTATCTGATGCCATTAGTCTTGCATCTTCAAAGTCTTGTTTTGCTTTTTTATATTCTCTGAATTTTGTAACAACTTCTTCTAATCCTGCATGTTCTTTCATATATTTTTGCCATTCTGATGTTCTTGCAATAACCTCTGGATCACTTATCTTGGCTGTTAACTCATCATATCTTTTTTCAACGTCTTCTAATTTTTGAAACATAAATATCTCCTAACTTTCTAAAATTCATACTATTTTATTATATACTATTTTTACTAAATTTACAATATTTTGAACAAAAAAAGGGAAGGAACCGTTGTGCGACTCCCTCCCCCTTTTTTAGCTGATTACTATCTCCTCTACAGGAGTCGTCTGCATTACAGACGTCCTATCGGATATTTTTCCTCCTCTATTCGGATGATATAAGATTTGCATCGGTTCACCCATAACTATCTTTATGGGTTCTGCAACAACTTCCCCGTTTTTGTCGGCAAAAACGGTTTTTCCTCCTTCCGACTTGAAGGCATATGTATGCCCTGATTCGGTCTTGACTGTAATCTGCATAGTTGTTTTTCTCCTTTTAATAATTATTTTTCTTTTTGCTGTATGCTACCTTAGATGTAAAAAAGGATTTATACAAACAATGTATCTATTATAACACTTTTTCTATTAATTTTCAAATATTACATCTCATATGCTTTAGCTTTCAAAGAATTTTCTATTTCTGACACTCTTTTAAATAATGATATTAGTAATGGTTCAAAAATTAATCTATAACTTTTTATGCTTGGTTTAATTCCCTTTGATTTTAAACTACTTTGAATTTGCTTTATTTGTCTCTTTAATGTTGGGATAAATGTTATTCCAATACAAATCATTATACTTATATTCCTAGGATTTACTTTTATAAATTTAAGTACTGAAAATATCTTTTCAAGTGCTTCTGCTAATTCTAAATAATTTATTTGCTTAGAAAATATAAATGTGATGTTGCACACTAATATTAGTTTTATGCCTATCATTATTCCTGTCTTTACATCTACTGCAATAATGTTTATAACCATTGTAAGTATTATAAAAAATATTATACTAAATATATTACTTATAGTTTCTCGTATACTTACCTTTAAAATTAAAGTAAGTAATAGATTTACTCCTAATATTATAAGAGGAAATTGATATTGTTTTATTAGAAATATTGACATCGTATATACTAAAAACAATATTATTTTTATAACATTTTTCATTGTTAATTTACCCTTTCATTATGATTTATGTTATCTATAATTTTATTTGTTAATTCTTCCATTGTATATTCTTCTAGGTTTATGTCTATCCCATTATTCTTAAGCTTATCTAGAGTAGATATTACTATTGGTATTCTAATATTGAACTTCTTTAATATGTCTATTTTTTTTGGTAGTTCTTTTTTATCTATTTGTGTGGCTATCTCTCCATTATCTAGTATTATTATTGTATCAGCTAGCAATATTTCTTCAGTATTATTGGTTATATAGATTATAGTATATCCGCTTCTCTTTAATTCTGAAATTATATTGTATACTGCATCTTTTCCATCTGAATCTATCATTGTAGTTGGCTCATCAAATACTATGTATTCAGGATTAACAGCCAATACACTAGCTATCTCAATTCTTTGCTTTTGCCCTAATGATAATTCATCTATTTCCACATCTTCTGATATATTTAATTTTACTTTTTTTAGTGATTGTTCTATTCTTAATTCTTTATCATCTAAATTTAAATTTGTTAAAGCAAATGATAACTCATCTTTTATATTGTTAAAAATTATTTGATTTTCTGGATTCTGAAATACTATACCTATTTTTTTTCTTAAATCAATATATTCTTTTTTACTCCTTGTGTTTATCTCATCTACTAAAATTTGACCTTTTGATGGTTTAATTATTCCTGAAATTAATTTAGCTAATGTAGATTTACCTGAGCCGTTTTTGCCTACTATTGCAACACATTTTCCTTTATCAACTTCTAAATTTATGTTTTTTAGAACATATTTATCTTCTTTATATCTAAAACTAACATTCTCTAACTTTATCATTCTACTTCTTCCTTTAATATTCTTAAAACTTCTTTATATACATAAAAACTGCCAATTATAAATATTGTTCTATAATTATAGTTTTGTATACTATCTTTAATTGCGTCTTTTATATCTTTTACAAATATATTTTCTTCTGATATATACTTAACAGCTTCTCTCTTTAAGTCTTCTCCATTTACATATGGTCTTTCCTCAACTCCATTTGTAAAATAAAAGATTGCATCTTTATCATCAGCTAGTTCTTTTAATATGCTTAAATGATCTTTTGTCTCCAAAATAGAAATAATATATATTCTTTTATTATCTGAATAATATTGATTAATATTTTCTTTTAAATTTCTTATTGCGTCTTCATTGTGTCCTCCATCAAATATAACTTTTGGACTTTCTTGCAATACTTCCATTCTCGCTTTATGCACTACGGTTCTTAACCCTTCTCTTATAGCTTCTTCAGATATATTATAACCTTTATCTCTTAATATGTTTATTACTTCTAGGCATTCTGCTGCATTATTAGTTTGAACTTTGCCTTTTAAATTTATTTCTATTTGTTTATAATTTTTATAATCGAATTTTTGAATTTCTTTATTATATGTATAATTTTTTATTTCTTCTTTTTTTATTAAATGTAACATATTGTTTTCTATTTTACATTTATTACTTATTATCCCATCTACAACTGGTTGACTTACAAATACTGTTTCTGAATTTTTCTTTATAATACCTGCTTTGTGTATTGCTATTTCTTCAATTGTATTTCCTAAAATATTCATATGGTCATATCCTATTTTTGTTATAACTGATATTACTGGTTCTATAATGTTTGTACAATCTGTTATACCACCCAGTCCTGTCTCAATAATTGCAAAATCACAATTCATTTTACTAAAATATATAAATACTAGTGATGTTATTACTTCAAACCACTTTACTTTAATTTCATGTGTATTATTATATTCTTCTATAACTTTTGATAACGGTTCTAATATTGTTTTTACTTCATCATCACTTATAGCCTTATTATTAATACATATTCCATCATTAAATGTTATTAAATGTGGTGAAATAAATTTTCCAACTTTGTATCCTGCATTTATTAAACATTTATTAAGCATCTCACTAACGCTACCTTTTCCATTTGTTCCAGCAATATGGATACATTTTAGCTTTTTATGTGGATTATCAAACTTTTCCATTATGTAATACATTACATCTAATGTTGGGTCTTTTGTATATTTATCAAAATGTTCCAAATATTCTTCTATATTCATTTTTATTCTTCCTCAATTTCTTCATATAAATATTTTTTAATTTTATTTTTTAAACTTTTTTCTAATATGATTATACTTATTGTATATATAGGAAATAGTATTATTTGAGTTATTGCTCTTACACTTATATAATATACAAAAGCTTGTCCATACATAATTTTAAGCCATAATGAATTTAATATTAGATTTATTAAAACTAATACTAATAAATTACTAATAATTGATTTTAGTATAAAATTCTTTTTTTCTTTATTAGGATTTTTATATAAAAATATTCCATATATTAATCCTGATAAGGCAACACTTACCGTAAATCCTGGAAAATATGCTCCAAATGGCCAGAATATAGCACCTATTAAATCTCCTAATGCTCCTATTAAAATAGCATATTTACATCCTAAAATCATTCCAGCAAGCATTATGGGTATTAAACTTATATTAATCGCTAAAAATTGCATATTTATTGTTAATAATCTATCCAATATTATAAATGTTGCTAATAATAATGCTGATAATATTACCTTTTTTGTTCTTGATATTTTATGTGTCATCATATACATTCCCTCTTTTTATTAAATTTAACATTATAATTCTACCATTTTTTGCCTATTTAATCAATATTTTATCCTTTATTAAGTTCACTTTTATGCAATTTCGCATATATTATTTTAGGTGATTTTTATGGCTATTGTTTCTACAACGACTTTTTATACTACTAGTCTTTTATATAGTAATATTAGAGATTTACTCTCTACATATCCTTTTTTACAATCAGAAATTATTGGTTTTAGTGTTCTTCGGCAATCCTATTCCTTATATACGAATAGGTAGAGGTTCAAATAATGTATTTTACAGTGCTTCAATTCACGCAAATGAGTCTATAACCACAAATGTATTATTGAAATTTATTGAAGATTTTTGTATTGCATATAGAAATAATACCCAAATTTTTGGATACAGTGCTAGAAATATTTATAACTATGCTTCTATATATGTTGTTCCTATGTGTAATCCTGATGGTGTTAATTTAGTTAATGGATATTATCCTGTTCGGAAGCTCTGTATATAGGCATGCACAAGATATTTCTGCTAACTTTCCTAATCTTCGTTTTCCTGAAGATTGGAAGGCAAATATTAATGGTGTGGATTTAGAAAACTTACAACCAGTTCGCAAAGTCTTGTAATTATTGATATTACACGACTTTGCGTTTTTGTTCTTCATTGATTATTTCTTCAATTTTTATGAATTCATCCAGATTTTCATTAATAGAATTTAATTTTGAAAAGTTAAAATATATGTATATATTTTTATCTTTATCAATTTCAATTTTGTTTATTAATCGATATAAATAAATCTTATCTATCTTTTCTAACTTCAAAAATTCTTCTATTAAATTATCTAATTCTTTTTCTTCTTTTGTAGTATTTTTTGTTTCTAATCTTAGCTCTGCTTGGTTAATTTTTTGTTCTAATTCTTTCTTTTGTTCATTTAATTTTGTTCTTTCAAAATTAAATTTTTGTGAAACTCTAATATAATCTTCTTCCTGCAGAACCCCTTTTAATTTATCCATATACATCTTGTCTAAATTATTGTTTATTTCAAATATAGCCTTATCAATTTGCTCTATTTTATTTAAATATCCTTGTCTAATATCAAGTGTTTTGTTTTGATATTTTTCATAAATTGAATAGAAAATTTCTTTATCTGCGTATATTTGACATATCTTTTTTATAACATAAAGTATATGACTTTCAAATTTATCGTAGTTCATATTTTGAGGATAACATCCTCTTTCTTTATAATCACTACAGACTATATACGGATGTGGTTTTGCCTGTCTTTTAGAGTTCTTTTTAAGCACTATTTGCAGTTTTCTTTTGCAATGATAACAATAAAGTAATCCCCTTAATAAATATTCATGTTTTAATTTGGTGTTAGCTCCTCTTTTTTCAATAATACATTGTACTTTTTCAAATACATCTTTATCAATAATTGGATCATGTGTGTCATTTACTCTTATATGATTTTCTTTGTCAACAGTTCTTAATTTTTTAACTTTGTATGAAACAACTGACTTTTTATTTTGTACTGTGTTTCCGACAATATACTTCGTTTCTTAACATACTGCATAAAGTTATTTCATTCCAATTATATCCTGTTTTATTCTCATCTTGTATTATTCCTGTTTTTCTATAACCTGATGGAGATAAATATTTATTTAAATTTAGAAAATTCACTATATCAACACTACCATGTCCATTTACATACATATCGAAAATTTTCTCAACTACATTTCTTACTTGTTCATCAATTATTAGTTTGTTCTTAATAGTTGGATGTCTTTTATAACCATAAGCTGGAATGCTACACATATACTCTCCATTCTTCTGTTTTTCCTTAAAAACACTTCTAATTTTTTTAGAAATATCTTTAGCATACATATCATTCATAATTGCTTTAAAAGGCGTTATATCGTTATTTGTGCTATCTATATATGTATCTATTCCATCATTTAAAGCAACATATCTAATATTGTTACTTGGAAAATATTTTTCTGTATATTCTCCTACTGTTATGTAGTCCCTTCCTAATCTTGATAAGTCTTTTGTTATAACCATATCAATGTTCTTATTTTCGATATCACTTATCATTTCTTTAAATCCAGGTCTGTCAAAAGTTGTTCCTGATACACCATCATCAACATATTCCTTAATTAAGGTTAAGTTGTTTTCCTTTATATATCTTTGCAAAATTTTTCTTTGATTACCGATACTTTCGCTTTCTTGTTTGTCGCCATCTTCTCTAGATAGTCTTATATACATTCCGTACTTTAAAGTTTTGGCTTCTTAAATCCAGCATCTGACCTCCTATCCGTAATCATCTACTACAATAATTGTAACGTGCTCAAAATAATTTTGCAAACATTTTGAATAATTACTTTGCTTTAATTTTTAAACTTTCTATATAATCTTTAAATATTAATCCTATTGTTTGGCTTATATCTTTCTCTTCTTCTGTAAAAAAACAATATGTATTAAATTCTAATTTATTTTCTTTTGTTGTTTTCTTAACTTCACTCATAATCACATCAAATCCTCTCTGATTTTAAATTAATTTTATCTAATAACAGAATATTAAAGAAAATGGCTTGTTATGACACTTAAATAAGTGTATTTGTCAATGTGCTTTTTAGTCCCCCTATATATAAGAACGGGAATTTTTTAGCAAAATGTGCAATTTTTTGAAAAAAAGTTAAAAAATTTTTAATTTTTTTGAAAAAAGTGAAAAATTTCTCCAAAAAAATAAGCTATGATGTTATAGCTTATAAAAAAATTTATTTATTTTTAATATATTGATATTCCTTTTTTATATTTTTGCTAAAGGCAGGATAGAGATACAGAATGTATCTCTGATATGCATAGAAAAACAAGTTTTCTAGTGTTCTGTATTTATATAAAAAGTACAGAAAAAACACAGAACTTACTAGCATAGTATTTTCTGTGTTTTTTAGTTTTTCGCTTAGAAATATCTGCTTTTTATAGCTTTTATAGCAATATTTAAATTAAATTC
This sequence comes from Clostridia bacterium, assembly GCA_045650705.1. Taxonomy (GTDB): domain Bacteria; phylum Bacillota; class Clostridia; order TANB77; family CAG-508; genus UMGS1781. Next base: position 5,734 of record JAZRRK010000059.1, on the reverse strand, counting down.
CCCTTTGGGGAAAAATATAAAATTATTCTTTCATTTGTAGTATTTTTATTTTCTCCTTTGTTTTTATAAAAACAATTAAAAAAACAAATTTCAGAATTTTAAAATAGTAATAACTATTAATAATTCTTGTAATTCGCTTAATATTTTATAGGTTAAAAATAAAACATTTCTTCAAATTTTGTTTCTAACGCAACGCATAATATCAATGCTAATTTGGCAGTCGGATTAAACTGTCCCGTTTCTATTGAACTAATGGTATTTCTTGATACACCTACCATATCCGCTAATTGCTGTTGAGATAACTTTTTTTTGTTTCTAATATTTTTAATATTATTTTTTAATATAAGTTTATCATTCATATTTAAGCACATCCTTTACTATACGAATATAAATGCTACACTGAAGGCAATTGTTATAATAATACTAATAATTCCTCTCACCAAAAAAGATTTTTCTTTTAATTGTATATATAAAGATATTCTACTACTTCCAACCATCGCAAAATATACTATTAAAGCTGTAAATGCAACTTTAGGAATATTCATATATTTACCAATTAATACAAGTATTAAGCATATAAACTCTCCTGTTAATGTTTCTACCTTTGAAGCTTCTCCGTATGCTGCGTTTTCTCGTTCATCTTTTTTGCCTTCATTTTCATTACGACTTTTTTCTAAAATCTCTTCTTTATTCATATTTTATTTCCTCCTCTTATGACAAGTATACTTGTCATATTTTTATTATAACACTGCCAAGTTTACTTGTCAACACCTTTTTCTAAATTTACATAAATAGCTATATTGTTGTTAGAATAACACAAAAATAAAAGGCTGATTATTTAAAATCAGTCTTAGTAATTTATTTTAAATCTATTTTTTTATTTACTTTTATAAATTTATTTTTTCCTACTTGGAACTTTTTCTCATTTACATTACTAGGTAATTCTTGAACTTCTAATATCCAATCTTTAATATTTACTAGCATTTTTAAATTATCTTTTTTTACTAAATAATATGGAGACAAATCGTTTAATGAGTCTGCTAACTCAACTGTTCCTGCACCAACAAAAAAATCAAATATCCATTCTAGTTTAGTCATTTTCTTGTTTCTAATTAAGCTATATACTTCCCAAGGATCAGGATAATACTCTTTTAGTATTTCTGCATAAGATTTAATTCTACTTTCATATTTATCCTTATCCAATTTCTTTCTCATAACTAATAGTGGTAATTCATTTTCATTGCTTAATAAGTAATCAATAGTAATGCCAAATGTTTGTGCAAGAATTTGCAAATTACTTGTGTCTGGTATACCAGTATCATTCTCCCATTTTGTTATAGCTTGTCTTGATACATTCATAATCTCTGCTAATTGTTCTTGTGATAATCCAAATTTTTTTCTTATTTCTTTTAATTTTTCTCCTAGTGTCATTTAAACCACTTCCTTTCTTGTCTTTAGTATACAATTTTTTATCTCACTATACTAGCAACTTTACTTTACATCACTGCTACTTATCGTAGCATACTTAATTAAACCACTAAAAAATTCTTACAAAGTATCATTATTATAGTTATAAATACTTATTTTAGAGATATTACTATTAATGCTATTCCAACACCCACAAATAATAATCCCCAAATTCTTAATATAGTAATAATTTTTTCACTTTTTAATAATTTTTCTGGTATTCTTGGACTTTTTAATTTTGCAAAAAAATGTGGAAATATTGACATTCCAAGAGCAACAATAGTTACTATTATTCCTGTTACTAACATTTTATCCTCCTATAATTTATATAATATTAAATATTTCTACAATGCTTGAAAAAAAGTTTGCCACTCCATGTATACACCAACTAGGATATAGTGAACCTTCTGATTCTTTTTCATTTATATATCCCATTTCTAATGCAATTAAACCTGTAAATAGAGTTATTAATATAACATTAAATATGTTTGTCAATGCAAAAAACATAGCACAATGCAATAATGCAAATAAAATACTTTGAATTATATTTGCAGTTGTAAAACCAAATTTGTTTTTTATTCTTTTTAATATGAAACCTCTAAAAAATATTTCTTCTGTAAATGAAGTTTGAACAAAAGAATATATTATTGCCGACATCAATCCTTTTAATCCTAATCCATTAAATTGAGATGTCGCTGTAGAAATATCTTTTGTAATAAATATCATATATATTGATAATAATAAAAATGCTATTATTACTATAAGTGTCTTACGAATAATCTGTTTTAATTGTTCTGACTTTATTTTTTTCAAACCTATCCAATTGAAAAAACTCTCTTGCTTTCTTTTTGTTACTAACCACCATATAAAAGGTATAATACCTATAAAAACAATCTGTATAATAGAACTTAATAAAATATTTATAAATAAATTCATATAACATTCTTCCTTTCAAAGTTTTATTTCTTAATACTATTAATTTGTATTGTTTTTTTTAATATTGATTCTGCATACAAATTATTTCAATATCTTATCTAATTCTTTTATCATCTCATTTGGATTCAATAATGAATTTTCACAATGTCCTTTTCCATTAAAACATATAACATTTGAATTAGGATAATATTTTTTAATATATTTTGCTGTCTTCTTTGCCAACATTTCATTTGTTTTTGTTCCGTGATAATAATAAACTTTAGTATTTTTAGTATCTATATTCTCTGCTAATTTAAATTTTCCTATATCGTTTATATAATTTGTAATTATAGTATCTGACATATTATCTAACACTTTCAATAAATACTTAAGTTTATCTTTTGTAATAATATTGTTTACTGCTTGTTCTAATGTTCTTTGTTCTCTTTGCTTAGATTTATGAGTTATATCAATATAAAATCTAAGCATAAACTTTTTTATAAAACTATTAATTAATACAAGTGGAGAACCATCAAAAATCACTTTTTCTATATTTAATCTCTTATTTTCCCATATAGTTGCTGTTAATACACCACCCATTGACATTCCGAAAATAGCATATACATCATTACCATAGTTAGAAATATAATAATCTTCTATTTCCTTTGCACACTCTTTAAAAGATATAAACTCTTCTTTCTTTTTAGGATTGTGTCCCGGTAATATTGGAACTATAATATGGTAATCACTTTTATAATATTCTATGTACTCATCCCATACTTGATAAGGACTTTGAAATCCGTGTATTAATATAATCTTTTTATTTTCTTTGTTTCCAAATTCTAATATTTCCATATTTAAACTCACCTTTTACAAATTTATCTATCTTGTCCTGAAATTTGTATAACATTTATTCCTGTTTCTTCATTTATGTTTCGTATACTACCTTCTTCAATATTTTCTTTAATTATTTCTAATGCTTTTTGTCTATTTTTTGTTTGTATAGCTTTTACACCTATTCCTTGACTATTCACATCACATAAAATAGTATAATGTTCTAATAATTTCGTTACATCTTTTACTTCTTCAACTTTTTTAACTTGATTTGGATTAGATATATCAATTTCTGTACTCGAAATCCATTCTTCAGAAAATTCAAAAGTTGGTTTATGAGTATATGGACTTATTGTTAAATTACATACTGGATTAAAGTTTTCAGGATTAATGTAATAAATAAAATTAGGTTTTCTTAACATTGCATGTTTCTTCCCAGCTTCATCTGACACTACCTCTATATTATCACCACCATATATATAAGTTGATTCTCCTAACCTTATCATCCCTGAATTGTTTCGTGCAATATATGGATTATTACCATTAATTGGACTAGACGATGCAAATACTGCATCTACTCTTTCCGTTTCATAATTATTAGGTCTATTTATTGATTTTCTAATTATTCCACCTTCTAGTTCTTGCGGAGAAACTGAGGTTATATGTGTAATATCAATATTATTGTCTACAAATATTTTCTTTATTGTTTCACAATATTCTTTCATTAAACCAAAAACTTCTTTTACTTCATCATTGATTTCAATATCATCATTGTTACTTCCGTGATTTTCTCTTCTTCTTTGAAGAAACTCTAATGCTTTATCAATAGTCTCTTTACTATAATTCTCTAATTGTTTTGAATATTCTATTGTAAGTAAATCTATTTTTTCTTTATATGTATAATTGTTTGCTTGTGGTGTTTTCCTTTGATTTATTTTTTTCTTTTCTTCCTCGCTTAATTCCCACGAAGCACTTTGCTTATTCTCAGTTCCCACTTGATTACCGAGTAGGTAATTCCTTTCTAGTACCTCTTAGGTAATTTAATAATTTTTTCTTAAAATCATAACCAAAAGGTTTATAAGAATCAAATATTTCTTCATGATAATAAATTTCTGGGTTACTATCATCAAACAATTCAGGTTCATTCATAACTCTATCTGCTAAATCTAACCAATTAGTGGAAGCACTTTTCATTGATGTATAATGGACTGTTAATCCTCTTGAATGATTATTCTCAAAATTGGTAGAAACTCCTGTTTTTGATAAAACTCTACCTACTTTTCTTAATAATTCTATATTATCATCTGTAACTTTCAACACAACATATGCACTTCTAGTTCCATGTCCTGAACAACAAAATATACTTGGTGCTCCGTGATCATATGCTGTTTTTAAAAATGATGTTAAATTTTCATCACCTTCGCCAAACTGAACAAAGCATTTGTTTCTTTCTTCTTCATTTAACTCTTCTAAATTAATATGACCTGCTGTTGCCTCAACATCCTTTTCTAATTTTTTAATAATCCATTCTTTTATTCCCATGTTTATATCCTATTTTTTACTCCAATCCAATTTTTTTATTCTCTTTATTTCTAAATTCTAATCTTTCGATTTTTTAACTCTTCAACTTTTAATATTTATCTTTCTCCCTCATCTGGATTATGCTCTTTAGCCACATTCTGTTCTCTCATTTCAAACATATGGAAAAAATCTCCATGTCTATTTCTAATAACATCTATATTCTTTGCTCTCTCATAAACATTCATTGCAACATCATATGCACTCAAAACCTTATTATTAGAATCTGTTATAATATCAACCTTAGAACTATCTATCGCCATTGGTAAATTTATATCATATTCTGTCATTACACCAACTTTAGCTTGTTTAAGTTCTTCTTCTCCTAGTTCTACTCTAAAATAAACTTCATCTTTTAATTTTCTCGCCATTGCTTTACACGCATCATCTTTACTAATTATAGTATCTGCTTCAAAATCTGATACTTCTTGAAAATATTTTTTATATTCTTCTGGTATTTCAGATGCTTTAAGTCCTGAGAACTTAAATATAAAAGAATTTATAATTCCCATAATGCCTTTTCCACCTCTTGAAACTGAAACATTAGGTCTATCATCCACTAATTTACTTGCTGTTCCAATTGTTGGTATTAGTCCATTATTTAATATACTATTTACATTTGCTTTATTCGTAAAGTGAAAATAGTCATTATTTATATCACAATCATTAATATCGATAGTCATACTAACCTCCTATCAATAATTTTCTATTAATTTGATTATATAATAAAAGACAGATAATTTCAACAAATCATCCATCCCTTTTTAGCCTATAAAATTTTATTTTTATCACATTCTATTATATATATCTTTCAAAACATTTTTTACTTCATCTATGCTAACTTTATATTTATCATTTAAAACATATTTGTTTTGCATATTTTCAAATTCTTTTATTAACTCATCATTAAATTCTAATTTAAAATAATTAAATTCTTTTT
>JAZRRK010000058.1:0-5536 GCA_045650705.1 Clostridia bacterium | reverse complement strand
TCATTTTTAATTAATAAATCAGACCTAATAAAGTTCATATTATATGTTTTAATTATTATATCTACTAATATTTGATTATAGAAATGTGTATATGGAGAGAACTCTAAACATTTTTGTAAAATATTATTAATATCACAATATAAATCATATTCTTTATTATTTAATTTTCCTTCTGCAACTACTTGTATTAATTCTAAATATAGTTCTTTTAATTTATCTATGTCATCATAGTCCATTGTAATAAATTCAAATAGTTTTTCTCCAATATTATATTCAAAACCATTTAAATATCCATAATATTCTCCGTTTATTCTTTAATATAATTTTTCTATCTTTAAATGTGAAAAATGTTGACATTATTACATTACCTCCGTTTTTGAAAATAGATTATAGATTTTTCTATTATGACTTTATTTATAGACTTATGAAATTCGCTTTACAATTAGTATTTAGGCGTTTATACTGTGTTATAATAATAGAAAATAAGTTAATTCGTTATCTATTCTCTATTATAGCACATTGAAAACTAAATAGTCTAGATGTAAACATCTAATGAAACTTCTACCTGGCTAACGTGATGTAAAGGGGTAGCTCACTTGGATAAGGGAGAACAGAAACAAAACTGTTATGAGCAAATGCTATACAAATGGACGTTAAACTGAAAAAAATTAAGAAAGGAGGAATGCTTATGCATAGTAGTTTTAAAACCAAAGAAGATTTACCTGCTACTTTATCTGCAACAGATATTAGTAGATATTTAGGAATATCTAAAGCTAATTCATATCAACTTATGGATAGCAAAGGATTTCCTACATTAAGAATTGGTAAAAGAAAACTTGTACCAAAAGATAAATTTTTGATTTGGATTAATAGTAATTCAAATTGTAATTAAGGAGTTTTAGAAATGTATTTTGTATATAAAAAAATAATGTTACTAAAATATACCTGCCTTCGAAAACTGGATATATTTAAAATAACATTACTAAGTTTATTAAAATAATTATACATTGAAGAAGGAAATTTGGCAATACATTTTGTTAATTTTCTTTCTCTTCTGGGGCTTGCTTATTCTATTTGCAAGTTTCGCCTTTGTATACACATACAAACGCAGATTAATAAGGGGCAAGCCCCTAAAACCCCTTTTTTTGAGAGAGGAGTATAAATTGAATAAAGATAAAAATTTAAATATTAGAATTAGTACAAAAGATTTAGATTATATAAAACAAAGAAGTAAAAAAGCAAATTTAACTATAACAGGTTATGTAACAAAATGTGCATTGAATAAGAAAATTTATGTATATGATGGTTATAAAGATTTTTTAACTGAATTAAGAAAAATAGGAACTAATGTTAATCAAATTGCAAGAGCTTGTAATTCTGGTGAAATTAGTAATCCTAATTTGGTTGTGTTTCAAAGGGAGTTAAAAAACATATGGCAATCGTTAAAATCAAAACCGCCAAAAGAAATATAAAAGGCATTATTGATTATGTTACAAATCCAGAAAAGACTAATGAACTTTTAATATCAGGAAAAGATTGTACACCTGAAACAGCTTCAATAGAAATGCAAGTTGTTAAAGAACAATATAATAAAACAGATGGAAATACATATTTTCATGTTATACAATCTTTTTCTCCTGATGATAATATAACACCAGAAAAAGCTCATGAAGTTGGAGTTAATTTCGCTGATTATTTTAAAGATTATCAAGTCTTAATTGCAACTCATACTGATAAGAATCATCTTCATAATCACTTAATAGTTAATTCTGTTTCGTTTGAGAATGGTAAAAAAGTTCATATGAGTAACAAAGACTTGGAAAGATTAAAACAATATTCTAACTTTCTTTGTAATCACTACAATTTAAAAGAAACACCTATTAAAAATTCTAAAGTGAAAGATTTAAGTCAAAATGAAATTGCAGTTGCACAAAGAGGAGAAAGTTGGAAATTTAAACTTATAAATGATATTGATGAATGTTTATTAATATCAAACACTAAAGAAGATTATATAAAAAATATGAATTATAAAGGTTATGAAGTTATATGGACTGATACTAGAAAATATATAACTTACATTACACCAGATGGAAATAGATGTAGAGATAGGAGTCTACATGATGAAAAATATTTAAAGGAGGAAATGGAAAATGCCATCAATGGAAGAATTAAAACAGAAAAATCAATCAATACAAATGCCTTCACAAATACCAATGCAAACACAAATGAAGGCAGAATTTATAACAATAAGTCCAGATTTATGGGCATCAATAATAACTTGGATAGAGAACATTCACGACAAAATGAAAATGCTAGATTACAAAATAGACAGACAAACTTCGGTAGATACGGAAGTTCGAAATTTAAAGAAAGAACTGAAGGAAACTTTACAGGAAGAAATCCAAGATCAGATGAGAGAATATATAGAGAAAGTACAAGAACTGCAATTAATAAAATGGAGACACATAATTTTGAAAGGAATTCCAATAGGGATACTATTAGGTTCACTTGCAACACTGCTTTGGATAAAATAGTTGCTCTTTCCTATTTATTACAAAACAAAAGATATAATCAAGATAGACCAAGAAGAACTATAAGAAGTTTTAGAAGTTTAAGCAAACAAGCTCAAAAAGAATGGCTTAATAAACATCGTTATGGCAGTTCATTTAACTGGGATGATGAATTAGAGATGTAATTTTTAAAAAATTTCATAAAAAGGTTAGACTTTTGTCTGACATTGTTATATAATACAATTGTCAGACAGAAATGAGGTGATGAATGGATAAGTCTAAAATGGGACGTCCAACAAATAATCCAAAAAATAATAGAATTACAGTACGTTTAGATAACGATACATTTGATAAATTAAATAAGTATTGTAAAAGAGAAAATATAAATTATACTGATGCCATTAGAAATTTGATTAAAACGTTGGATAAATAAAAAAAGGAATTAGTGCTTGTCAGACAACATATTTCACTAACTCCTTAGCCCCACCGCTACAGTAGAACCATATTTAGTATATCACATATGGTTTCTACTTACAATGAAATTTTTAAAATTGGAAGGAGAAACTTTTTTATGGAAATTTTTGAAACATATTTAAATGATTTTTTATACGATTTAAAATCTGAAACATTAAATTCTTTATTAGAAGAAAACGATGAATATAATGAGCTTTATGATGAAGTAGATGAACTTTTAGATTCTATAACAACAGAATATCCCGAACTATTTGAAAAAATAGATGAGTTAGTAGGTAAAATAGCAGAACTTGAGTCTTTTGAAAGTGAATATTTGTACAAACAAGGCTATAAAGACTGCTTTAGACTTTTAAAACTTCTTGATACTTAAAATCAAGGAGGTGAACAAAGATGGGAAAACGAGGTCAAAATGAAGGAACTATACGAAAGAGAAAAGATGGTCGTTGGGAAGCACGAGCAATAATTGGAAGAACTATAGATGGAAAACCAAAGTTTAAATATATTTATAAAAAAACACGAGCAGAAGTATCTGCTGAACTTTCAAAAGTTTTAGCAGAGCTTGCTGAAGATTCATTCATAAATGAAACTAATATAACATTTGTAGGTTGGCTTAAAACTTGGTTAGAAACTTATGCTAAACCTAGTATTAAGTTGTCTACATACACAAGCTACGAAACTTATATTAGAGGACATATTACACCATACTTTAGAAATCTAAAACTAAAAGATTTAAATCCTAAAATATTACAAGATTTTTTAAATACGAAATTAACAGGTGGAAGATTAGATAATAAAGAAGGTGGTCTTTCTGATAAAACTTTAAAAAACTTATATAATATGATTCATGCTTCTTTAAAACAAGCATACCTAAATGAAATGATTAAGAAAAATATCTGTGAATTTGTAAAAGTACCTAAAGTATTTAGAAAAGAAATGAGAGTCTTATCTAGAGAAGAACAGAAAAATCTAATTACCGCTTCTAGAAATCATAGATTAGGAATAGTTGTAATTTTAGATTTATTTACTGGTATGAGATTAGGAGAAATACTTGCTTTAAGATGGAATGACATTGATTTTGATAAGAAAATAATATATGTAAAGAATACAATAAAACGAGTAACAACTTATAAAGCTAATGGTAATAAAACGGAGATAATTTTAGATACTCCCAAAACAGAAAATTCTTTTAGAACTATTCCATTAATTGATGAAATGACAAAAGAACTTAAAACACATAAAAAAATACAGAATAAAGAAAAACAAGATAGTGGTTCGGCTTATAGTGATAAAAACTTTTTATTCTGTAATGAAATTGGAGAACCTTATGACCAAAAAACTTTTAAAAATTATTATAATAAAATATTGGCAGAATGCGGGCTTATAGAAACAAGACCTAAAACTATCCGAGATAAGATAAAAAAAGGGCTAAAAACTAAACCTAAGCCCAAATGGAGCACTCCAAATGTAACTTTCCATACTTTACGACATACATTTGCAACAAGAGCTATTGAACAAGGAATGGACATATTAGTTTTAAGTAAAATATTAGGACATTCTGATCCTAGTACAACATTAAATAAATATGGTCATGCCCTACCAAATCATAAAAAAGATAATATGGAAAAAATAAGAGAATTATATTTTGTATAGGAGATATTTGCTATGAAATTTAATAATACGGAAACAGATGAACATATTATTCTAATAAAAAAGCAACTTCGAGAACATTTCCAAAAAGCAGAACCTAATCTTACACCAGAACAATTAAATAATAGAGTTAGTGAAGTTGCTAGAGAAATTTTATTAGATGAAACAAAGAAAGCCTAGAATTAATCTAGGTTTTCTTCGTTTATTTTTCATTTTTTTAATTATTTAAACTATAATTTAGAAATTAAAACCAAATAATGTGCCATCTTCACTATTATCATATAAATTTAATACCACGTCATCTTCATTTAAACTACTTGAGACATCACTATCAATTGCAGTTAATATATATTGAATATTATATCTTTCGCATTGTTTTTTTATCCATTCTAAATATCTCTGTTGTTTTCTTGGATCAAGTGATTCTAAACATCCATCATGATAAACACACCTATAAAAAGATTTATCTATATAATTTTTTATTATTGCGACATCAAAACAAGCACAAAGAATTTTTTTATATGTATAACCTTTAGCTTCCGAAGTAACTTCATTATCTAAATTTAATATTTCACAATTAAATTCTACATTTCCTTGTTTATTTATATAAATAGAAATCAACCCTTGCTTATCAATAATTTCCTTAAGTGAATTATAAAAATCTTTTTTTATGCTTTCATACGTAGTATTATCATTATTGTTATATATAATATATTCAATTTTTTTGTTACATTCTTTTATGTCATCTTCTATTTTTAACAATGCTTGATTTTCCATTTTGATTTTATCGATATTATTTAATTCATTTTTCAAATTTTCTATCTTCAGTTCTAGGTTTACTATTTCTTTTTGATATCCTTTAAACTTTTTAAATGAATCATATTCTTTTATAGTATCAAGAATTT
>JAZRRK010000057.1:0-47399 GCA_045650705.1 Clostridia bacterium | reverse complement strand
AAACTCAAAATAAACTTATTGGAGGAATAAAAATGAAAAATGATAATAAGCAGGAAGCAGAACAGCTAACACTATTTGATAATATAAAAGAAGAAAAAGAAGATAATAAAAATTATGCATATGTGTATTGTATCAATAAATTATATTACAAATTATTAGAAAAATTAGAAGAAACACATACAATAGAATTATTTAATAAAATTGAAATGCCATTAATAGAAGTATTAGCAGATATGCAATATCAAGGTATAAAAATAGATAAACAGGAATTATTAGAATTTGGTAGTGAGTTAAAGAAAAGAATAGAGGATTTAACAACAGAAATATATGAACTAGCAGATGAAGAATTTAATATAAATTCTCCAAAACAACTAGGAGAGATATTATTTGAAAAACTAAAATTACCAATGGCAAAAAAGAATAAAAATGGATATTCTACTAGTGTAGATATATTAGAAAAACTAAAATATACACATCCAATAATAGAGAAATTATTAGAATATAGACAAATAGGAAAATTAAATTCAACATATGTAGAAGGGCTAATACCATATATAAATAAAACAACAAATAAGATACATTCTAATTTTCATCAAACAGTAACTGCAACAGGGAGAATAAGTTCTACAGATCCAAATCTGCAGAATATTCCAACAAGGAATGAACTAGGTAAAAATTTAAGAAGAGTATTTAAACCAGAACAGGATAATAGATTTATAGATGCAGATTATTCACAAATAGAACTTAGAATATTAGCTCACATATCAAATGATAAGCATATGATAGAAGCTTTCAATAATGATGAAGACATCCACACTCAAGTTGCATCAAAAGTATTTAATGTACCATTAGATGAAGTAACAAGTAGTCAAAGGAGCAGGGCAAAAGCAGTAAATTTCGGAATAGTATATGGTATAACAGATTTTGGTTTAGGAGAACAAATTGGAATTACAAGAAAAGAAGCAAAACAATATATAGAGCAATATTTAGAAAAATATAGTGGAATAAAAGAGTTTATGGATAGTATAGTTGAAACAACTAAAGAAGCGGGATATGTAGAGACATTATTCCACAGAAGAAGATATGTTCCAGAAATAAAATCGAATAATTATATGGTAAGGCAATTTGGTAACAGAGTTGCAATGAATACTCCAATACAAGGAACAGCAGCAGATATTATGAAATTAGCTATGATAAACATATACAAAAAACTAAAAGAAAACAATATGAAATCAAAATTAATATTGCAGATACATGATGAATTGTTAATAGAAACTTATGATACAGAAAAAGAACAAGTAAAGAGTATTTTAAAACAGGAAATGGAAAATGTAATAAGTCTAAAAGTACCGCTAAAAATAGATATAAATGAAGGTACAAATTTATATGAAGCTAAATAGAAAGATTTTAAATTTTTAAGGAGGAGATATAATGGGAAAGATTTTAGTAACAGGAGGAGCAGGGTATATAGGAAGCCACACTGTAGTAGAACTATTAAATAATGGAGAAGAGTTAGTAATTTTAGATAATTTTTCAAATAGTTCTCCAGAGTCATTAGACAAAATAAAACAAATAACAAACAAAGATTTTAAATTCTATGAAGCAGATTTATTAAATGAAGAAGAAATTGAAAAAATTTTCAAAGAAAACGATATAGAATCAGTAATACATTTTGCTGGATTAAAAGCAGTAGGGGAATCTGTAGCAAAACCAATAGAATATTACCATAATAATATAACAGGAACATTAATATTATTAAAAATAATGAAAAAATACAATTGTAAAAAAATAGTATTTAGTTCTTCAGCAACAGTATATGGAAATCCAAAAGAATTGCCAATAAAAGAAGATTTTCCATTATCTACGACAAATCCATATGGAAGTACAAAATTAATGATAGAACAAATACTAAGAGATGTTAATATATCAGATAACGAATTTAGAGTAGCAATTCTAAGATATTTTAATCCTATAGGAGCTCATGAAAGTGGATTAATCGGAGAAGTGCCAAATGGAATACCAAATAATGTAATGCCATATATAATAGGAGTTGCATCAGGAAAATACAAAGAATTAACTGTATTTGGAGATGATTATCCAACAAAAGATGGAACAGGAGTAAGAGATTATATCCATGTTGTAGACTTGGCGAGAGGACACTTAAAAGCACTTGATAAAATAAGAAAAGAAGCAGGTGTTAAGACATATAATTTAGGTACAGGAAATGGATATTCTGTTTTAGAACTTGTAAAAACATTTGAAAAAGTAAACAATTTAAAATTAAATTATAAAATAGGAGAAAGAAGGCCGGGAGATATACCAGAATGTTATGCTGATGCAAGTAAAGCACAGGAAGAATTAGGATGGAAAGCAGAAAAAGGAATAGAAGATATGTGCAGAGATGCATGGAATTTTAAGTCATAAAAATAAATACCTACAATATAATAGTGTAGGTGATAATAATGATAGTATACATAAAAGAAAGTCAAAATACAAATCCTCTGTATAGAATTTTCAATATATTTAAATTAGAAAATATAGAGAATAAAACAATAATATGTTTACCAATAAATCAAAATACTAGAAGAAGAAAGATAGAGCAAAATGCAGAAAAGTTGAGTAAATATTTATATAACAATAATATAAAAGATGTAGTATTATCAGAAAAACTAATAGAAATAGAAGAATTAAAAAATATACTTTATAGTAATAATATAAATATTTTAGATGGAACGAAATTATCAAAATTTTTAACTTGTGATATAATACAAAAAATATATAATTATAAAAACCTAAAGATGGAATCAGGAGAAATTTCAATATTAGTAAATGACAATAATACTATAAATATAGAAAATATATTGAAACTAGCACAAGATGCAAAGAGAGTAAATATATTAACAAGCAATATGAAAAAATTCAAAAAAGTGTCAGATTATTTGTATAATGAATTAGGAATATTAATAAAAGTATCAAATAATTTAAAGATGAATTTAGCAAGTTCAAATATAATTGTAAACATAGACTTTCCAGAAGAGTTGCTAAATCAATTAGAAATCCCTATAAATGCAACAATTATAGGAATACCTAATTCAGTAAATATACACTCAAAAAAATTTGCAGGAGTAAATATAAAAAAATGGGACATAGATATACCAGATGAATATAAAATTATTGGGTTTGATGATTATATTATATATGAATCAATAATATATAATAAACAGCCAGAAATGATATTAAAACAAATAAAAAAAGATAATATTAAAATAAAGAATTTATTAGGAATTAATGGAATAATAAATAGAAGAGAATTTGCATAAAATTTATAGAATACTACTTGACAAAAAGTGTTTTGTAGAGTAAGATTAAGAAACTATAATCATTAAAAAAGGGGTATGAAAAAAATGGAAGAAAAAGAAATTTTATTAACACAAGAAGGATATGACAATTTAGAGAAACAATTAGAATATCTAAAAACAGAAAAGAGAGCTGAAATTTCAGAAAGAATAAAAGTAGCATTAGGTTTTGGAGATTTATCAGAAAATTCAGAATATGATGAGGCAAAAAATGCCCAAGCAGATAACGAAATTAAAATAGCAGATTTAGAAAATAAATTAAGATATGCAAAGATTATAGATGAATCAGAAATAGATACAAAAACTGTACAAGTAGGAAATACTGTACAAATATTAGATATAGAATTTGATGAGGAGTTAGAATATACAATTGTTGGTTCAACAGAAGTAGATTTAGCTAAAAATAGAATATCAAATGTATCTCCAATAGGAGCGGCATTAATAGGAGCTAAAAAGAATCAAATTGTAGAAGCAAATACTCCAGGAGGACTAGCAAAATATAAAGTATTGAACATAAAAAAATAACAAAATTAACATAATTTTACCATTTTATGTAGACAAATCCAAAAAAAAGTAGTATAATAAAAGATGTCTGTAAAAGACTAGTCAGAAGTAATAACATATAAACAACTTTTTGACGAAATAAAGGAGGAAATAAATTGGTTACAAATTATTCACAAAACAACTATATTATGTTAGTTGGTAAAGTTACAAGTGAGAAAAAATTCAGTCACGAGATTTACGGAGAAAGTTTTTATAACTTTAACTTAGAAATACCACGTTTAAGTGGAATATCAGATATTATACCAATCACAATATCTGAAAGATTAATTGCAAACTTTGATTTAAACATAGGTAGAGAAGTAGTAATAGAAGGACAATTCAGATCATATAATACTTATGAAGAATCTAAAAGTAGATTAGTATTAACTGTTTTTGCAAAAGAAATAAGAGATAAAGGAGAAGAAGAGGAAATAAAAGTTCCTAATGAAGTTCAATTAGTAGGACATATATGTAGAAAACCTATATATAGAAAAACTCCATTTGGTAGAGAAATTGCAGATATATTAGTAGCAGTTAATAGAGCATATAATAAATCAGATTACATACCATGTATTACATGGGGAAGAAATGCAAGATTTTGCGAAGATATGCCAATAGGAACAGAATTAAAATTAGTAGGTAGAGTTCAATCTAGACCATATGAAAAGAAACATGAAGATGGAAACATAGAAAAAAGAACAGCTTATGAGGTATCAATTAGTAGTTTAGAATTTGTAAATAAAGAAGAAGAAAAAATAGAAGAAGTTACAACAACTGAAGAAGCAATGTAAGAAAAAGGAGAAAATAAATGGATTATTTGTATATATTACAACAAGCACTAGTAGGAATTATATCAATATTTTGGGTATATAATATCGCAATAAGTGTTTGCTCATTAATAAAATTCAAAGAAAAACCATTATTAACTAATAAAACACATAAATTTATGGCGATAATACCAGCCCATAATGAAGAAAAAGTTATAAGTAATTTAGTAGATAGTTTAAAGGAACAAAATTATCCAAAAGAATGTCTAGACATATATGTAATAGCAGATAATTGTACAGATGACACAGCTAAAAATGCAAGAGAAGCTGGAGCAATTGTATATGAAAGAACAGACCCAGAAAAGAAGACAAAGGGATATGCATTACAATGGTTCTTATGCAAAATGAAAGAAGAAAATGCAGATTATGATGCATTATGCGTATTTGATGCAGATAATATTGTAGATAAAGAATTCTTCAAAGAAATGAATAAAAAGCTTTGTCAAGGAGAAGAAGTAGTACAAGGATATAGAGACATAAAAAATCCAGAAGATACTTGGGTAACAGCAGGATATGCATTATTCTATTGGACAATGCATAGATTCTATCATTTAGCTAGATATAATGTAGGATTATCTCCATTATTAAATGGAACAGGATTTATGGTAAAATATGACCTAATAAAAGAAGAAGGTTGGAATACAAAAACATTAACAGAGGATATAGAATTCTCATTAATAAATATTGCTAAAGGAAAGACATTGGGTTGGGCAACAGAGGCTAAAGTGTATGATGAACAACCACTTGGATTTAAACAATCTTGGACACAAAGAACAAGATGGTCAGTAGGACATTTGCAATGTTTTAAACATTATGTTAAAGACCTTGCAGCAGGAGTAATAAAACATAGAAAAGTATCAAATTTTGATGGTTTATTATATCTTATGGGAATGCCTATATTAATAGTAACATTAGCTATATTAGTTATAAATTTAATAATATTTATGGGTGAAGGAATGACATTTGCAGGGCTTGTATGGAACTATGCAAAATACTTAGTAGCAACATTTATAATACCACCATTAAGTGCAGTATTAACATTGTTATTAGATAAAAGACCAGTAAAACCTATGTTAAAAGGCATAGTGTGCTATCCATTATTTTTAGGTTCATGGATACTTATAAATATAAAAGCAATGATAAAACCAAATACAACTTGGGATAAGATAGAACACGTAAGGGATATAAAAGTAAAAGAGATATAAAATAAAAAGAACTATACTGAAATAGGTATAGTTCTTTTTCATATGTTAGAAAACCAAAAATTGACTATGTTATGGTAACTATGGTATAATATAAGAGTAATACAGGGCTTTTGGCTCTTATTATTAATACTCTGGTAAAACTACAAAAAACAAAGGAGAAAAAAACAATGAAACCGGAAATTACAAGAGAAAAAGTAGAAATTTGCCTCAATGCAGAGGTAAGCAAAAGACTTGAAAAGCATGGAGATAAGAGACTCTATGGAATGTTTTCACTTTTACCCAAGGTTCTTTGCAGCAAGGGGGAGGAAAATATATGCATAGAGGTTCTTAGCATAGACCCTATTGCATGGCGAGTAATGAATTCCATTATTCGTGCAAATTTAACTGCAACTGCAATCAGGTTGCAGATACTGCCACCTGATAGAGTTCAGGGAATTGAGGAAATCCTGAAACAGGATACAAAACACAAACTGATTATGAATGCGAAAAGCAGATTCGCAATACTCATGATCGAGACTGCAGACAATACAATTAAACTGGTTGTCTGGGAATTACCAGAGTAAAAAGCAAAACTCGAGTTGGATATTTCCACTCGAGTTTTTGCTTTGAATATATACCAAAAATATTACTAAAAAAATAAAAAAATAATGAAATAAACTTGCTATTTTTTCCAGAATATTGTATGATTATATAAGTGAAAAAAGTAATAAATGGAGGTAAAAAATGAAAAAAACAATTGCAATTATATTAATAGTTTTATGCATATTATCTATCAATACTGTATTCGCAGCAGAAACAGATAAATTAGAAGAAAAAACTGAAAACGAAATAACAGAAGTAAAAGATAAAATGGAAATAAAAAAACAAGAATACACAGAAAAATATGGTTCTGATGCATACTGGATGGCAGGATACATTATAGAAGAAATTGTACAACCATATAGTATACCATTATGCTTTGTAGGAATTGCAGTAGGATTAGTTTTCCAATATGTAATGGGAACAAGAAGATTAGATTATAAACATAGAGGATTTGGAACAGTAATAGTGTTTGTTACAATATTAATAGTTTGTCAAGTTCTACCATTTATATATGCACTTGTAGTAACAGGTTGGAGGGGTTAAACATATGAAAGTCTTATTTGCAGTAAATAATGATAATATATCTGATGCGATAATAAAAAAATATCAAAAAGAATATAAAGAAATATTATCGTATAAAAATGTATATTATTTTAATGCAATTTTAAGAGAGTTACAAAAGGATAAAAGTTATAGTAGGATAGTAATAAGTGAAGACTTAGAGCCATTTGCAAATAATAATTATGACTCTATAGATAAATTTCTATTTGAAAAATATACAGGAATAGCAGAAGAAGCAAAAAATATAAACAATGAACCAATAGATATAATATTAATATGTGCTGATAGAAGAAAAAAAACAGATGATATGTTGGTAAAAGTTTATAAAAAAGGAATTTATAATGCAATAATAGGTCAAGATAGAAGCATTGATGAAGTTTGCAGATTAATAAATAGGCCACGAGATAAAGAAGATGCTAGAAGATACTATAATATACAACAAAGCGAATTTAGTGAGGAAGATAGTGAAAACAGTGTTAGTGAAGCAGAAGTACAAAATATATTGGCACATTATAAAAGACTTGGAAAAAATGAAGATAAATTTGTAGAAAGTTTTAATAATATAGTTACACAATATACAGATACTCAGTTGAAAATAATAATAAAATATTTACCATTAAATGTTAAAGCAGTATTAGAAGAAAGGTCTCCTAAATATCAGCAATTAGCAATAAGTTCTGGGATGAATGGTATAAAAGGAATAGATGCTAAAAGAAAAACAGAAAGATATAAAGAGAGATTACAAGATAAAAAAGAAGATGAATCAGATGAAATTAAGCAATTAATAAAAGAAAAGAAAGTTAAAAATGTTGTTGTACCAACAAATTTAACTACAGCAAAAGTTCAGAAAGTAGTAATACCTAACATAGTTAAACCAACAATCAATACAAATATTAATGTGAAACCAGAAGAAAATTTAGATAATAAGGTTGATGACATAAAAGAAGTTGATTTGTTCGGAATGCAAGAAGATAATAATGTTGAAGACAATAATATTAATGAAACTGTTCAAGAAAAAACACCAGAAATATTGGAAGAACCAGAAATAATAGAAACACCAAAACGTGGAAGAGGTAGACCTAGAAAAAATCCTGTACCAACTGTGGAAGAAAATAAACCAAAACGTGGAAGAGGTAGACCTAGAAAAAATCCTCAAGAGGAAAGTATAGTAGAAGAAACAAATAAAGAGAATATAGACAAAGATATAGATTTGTTTGATATAGATACTGAAGAACCTAAGAAAGAAGAAATAGATTTATTTAACATAGAAGATTCAGAAAATACTAAAAATAATGAAGAAGTAGACTTATTTAGTATGAATGAAGAAACGACTAATGAACAAGATGATGAAGAGATAGATTTATTTAGCATAGATTCTTCTGACGCTGACGAAGAAGTAGACTTGTTTAGTATGGATGAAGAAGTTGATTTGTTTACTGTAGAAGAAAGTGTTAAAGAAGAAGATAAGAATATATCAAACTATATAGGTCTTAAAACTGAAGGACAAAGATTTACACCAGAACCTGAACAAAGAAATGAAATTGTTAATACAAATACTGCGGTAGATACTAATTTTAGAGCACTACTTACAGGGGATAAAAAACTAGTAGCATTTGTAGGTACAACAAAAAATGGAACCTCTTTTATAGTAAACAATACAGCAGAACTATTAGCGTCTATGGGTATTAATACTGCTATACTAGATATGACAAAAACAAAGAATGCATATTACATATATACAAACAATGAAGAAACATTAAGAATTACTGCTAAAAATTGTATGGAAAATTTACAAAATGGATTAGCAGAAGGAATAAAAGTAAACAAGAACTTAACAGTATACACAGAAATGCCAGGGGAAGAGAAAGAATATAGTATATCAACAATTTTAGCTACTTTACTACAAAATTATTCTGCAGTATTAATAGATACTGATTTCGATACTCCAGACGAAATTTTTGAAAAGGCACAAGAAATATATTTAGTACAAACAATGGATGTGTTAACAATACAACCATTAACAGCATTTTTAAGAAACCTAAAATCTAAAAATGTTTTAGAGCCAGAAAAATTAAAGATAGTAATAAATAAATCTGCAAGAGTAAGAAGTTTAAATATAAAAACATTAATTGGAGGAATGTCTTGTTATAATTCACCAAGTATGACATACATGACAGAATTATTTAACAAAGATAATATTAGATATTGTGAGATACCATTTGAAGTACAAAATTACATAAAATATCTAGACTCATTAGTAAATTGCTCAATTTCTTTAAATGGATATACAAAACAATTTATGATGGCGCTTAAAGAGTTAGCAGGAATGGTATATCCACTAGTAAATAAACAAACATATTCCCCAATGAATAAAAAGACTCAAAGAGATCCATTTTCAAGTCAAGTAAATGATACTTTAAATAAAATGAAAAAGAAATACTAAAAGAGGTGAAAAAATTTGAGTACAGGACTAATAATTATTATAATGGTTTTAGTAGTTCTTGTTGTTTCGTTAGTAATATATAACCTTTCAATATATAGAAAAGTAAAAGGGTTAAGTAATACTAACGAAAAGATAGCTAATTTAAGAGTTCTACAAGATTTTATGGATACAATTGGTAAAGACGAGTTAGCTGAAAACAAAATAAAAATAATAAATGATATATTAATAGAAAAATATAACATAAAGTATTCTACTATTGTAGTGTTTAATGGAGCAGAATATAAATTAAAAGCAACAAATGTAGACCAAAGATTTTGGAATGCAATGACTAACTTACATACAGATCCATTATTTAAAGATAGTATAAATAATGCAATCCCTAAGTATGTAACAATAAGTAATCCAAATGAAAAATTAAGTTATCAACAAGCAGATATGGCTAGAGCAAAATCTGCAATGTTCTTTCCATTATACATAGATAACATATATATAGGATATTGGATTATAGAGAGTGATATGGCAAATGCATTTGATAATATGGATACAGGAATATTCGAGATAATAAGAGAGAATATAATATCAGTATTAAAAACAATATCATATCAGAATACAATTGAAAATATATATAGAGTAGATAAGTTTACAGGATTAAATTCTGCTGAGTACTTATATGGAAAAGGAAAAAGAACTATAGATAGATATGTAACAAGTACAATATGTATGTTTTCGATAACAAATATAGAAGAAATTAATAATAAATATGGAAGAAACATAGGAACAAAAATTATAGTAAATGTAGCAAATGCTGTAAAGTCAAATATAGCATCAGAATATGTATTTGTAAGATATATGGGACCAAAGTTTGTTATAGCATTTTCAGGAGTTAGTATAGAAGAAACTGTAGAATTTGTAACAAGAATAAAACAAAATATCGAAGGAATTAATATAACATTAGAAAGTAAAAAAGATAAGAAAAAAATAAATATAAGTCCAAAGACAAACTTTGTATTAGGAACATATTATAAAGGTACAGGAGTAGAAGAAGTAACCAAAAAATTAGAAGAATATATAGACACTTGTGATAAAACAGAAAGTGAAATAAATTGTATTTAGGAGGTATTTGTATGGCAAGTGACAAAACAATGAGTTTTAAAGTTGAGAAGGACAAAAATTTAAAAACAAAGGAAATCTTAAAAGATGTATATCAAGCATTAGAAGAAAAAGGATATAATCCAATTAATCAAATAGTTGGATATATATTATCTGGTGATCCAACATATATAACAAGCCATAAAGAAGCTAGAAATATAATAAGAATGATAGAAAGAGATGAGCTTCTAGAAAATATGGTAAAAACTTATATAGGAATAGAAGAATAAAATGAGAGTATTAGGAATAGATTATGGGGATTCGAGAGTTGGTACAGCAATTACAGATGAATTAGGAATTACAGCACAAGGGCTAGAAACAATTAATCATAAAGGAAATGATAAAATAGTATTAGCTAAGCTGGATGAAATAATTGATAAATATAATATTTCAACTATTGTTGTAGGAATGCCTCTAAACATGAATGGAACAATCAGTCAAAGAGTAGAGATAACACAAAAATTTATACATAAATTAAAATGTAAGTATAATAAAATAAAAATAGAAACTGTTGATGAAAGATTAACAACAATACAAGCAATAAAGACAATGAATGATTTAGACATTAAATCTTCAAAAAGAAAAAGTTTGGTAGATACAATATCTGCAGTTTATATATTAGAAACTTATATTAATAGAAAAAAATAAATTTAAGACCCCTACAAGATATTTGTAGGGGTAATATAGCTAAAAACGGAGGAATAATGAAATTATATCCAAAAATGTACTTAAAAAATGTAAAAGATATAACAATAGAATTTTTAAAAAGTAATAATATTAAGGGTTTAATACTAGATGTAGACAATACTTTAATTGATTATGATAAAAATTTATTAAAAGGTTGTAAAGAATGGTGTGATAGTTTAAAAGAACAAGGAATAAAAATGTTCATATTATCAAACACAAATAAAGTAGAAAAAGTAAAAAAAGTAGCACAAAAATTAGATTTAGAATATTTGTATTTTGCTCATAAACCAAATAAAAAAGGATTTAAAAAAGTACAAGAATTATTAAATTTAGAACCAGAAAATATAGGAGTTGTAGGAGATCAAATTTTCACTGATGTATTAGGAGGAAATAGATGTAAAATGTTTACAATATTAACAAAACCTATAGATGAAAGAGATATATGGATAACAAGATTTAAAAGACCATTTGAAAATATAGTAATAAAAAAATATTTAAAAAAAGTAGGAGGAAAATAAATTGAATATATGGCATGACATTAGTAGTGAAAGAATCAAGAAAGATGACTTTATGGCAGTAATAGAAATAACAAAGGGAGGAAAAAATAAATACGAATTAGATAAAGAAACTGGACTGTTAAGGCTAGACAGAGTTTTATATACAGCAACACATTATCCTGCAAATTATGGATTTATACCAAGAACATATGCAGATGATAATGATCCATTAGATGTTTTAGTTTTATGTGAAGAAAATGTAGACCCAATGACTTTAGTAGAATGCTATCCAATAGGAGTATTACTTATGATAGATTCAGAACAAAAAGATGAGAAAATAATAGCAGTAGCAAAAAAAGACCCATATTTAAATGTTTATAGAGATGTGTCTGAGTTGCCAAATCATATATCAAGTGAAATAAAACACTTCTTTGAAGTATATAAACAATTAGAACAAAGAAAAACTGAAGTTGATAAAATATTAGGAAGAGAAGAAGCGGAGAAAATAATACAAAAGAGCATAGAAAATTATGAGAGAAAATTCAATCAAAAATAAAAAGTAAAATATAGAAAGGAATGAATATGTTATGATACAACAAATTATATTTACTGTAATAGCTTTTGTATTATTTGTATATGTATTATTACTAAAAATGATAAAAAAAAATGATACAACATATTTAATAATACTAGGAATACAAGCAATAGGGATATTATTAAATTTATTAAGAATATCACTTAATATATTAAATGGAACAGTATATACAATTATTCTATATGTATTATGCATAATTATTCCAATATTGGTATTTGTACTAGAGTTAAAAGGTATAAATGTTTCTGAGCTATTAATGATAGCAATTGCGCAAATTTACTTATGGTTTGGAAGAACTAAAAGAGCAAAAAAAATATTAATAGAGTTAGTTACAAAATATAAAGATAGTTATTTAGGACATAAAATGTTAGCACATATATATGAAAAAGAAGGTGGAATGAGAAAGGCAATAGATGAATATGTGCAAGTATTAGATATAATGAAAAATGACCATAAATCATATTACAAAATATCAGTTTTACTAAATGAACTAGATAAAAAAGATGAAGCGATAGAAATGCTTACAACATTATTGAAAAACAAACCAGAAATATATGATGCTTCTAAAATGTTGCGGACAAATATATTTAGAAAGAAAAGATTTTAAAAAAGTAATAGAGGTATATACAAATGCACTAAAATATAATACAGAAAACCATGAAGTATATTATATATTAGGAATATGTTATGCCAGAATAAACGATTTTTCTATTGCAAAAAAATGTTTTGAAAAAACAGTTGAAATTGATGAAGATAATTATAATGCATATTATAGATTAGGTCAGATTGCATTATTATATAGAGACTTTGATGTAGCAGAGATAAATTTTGCGAAAAGTTTATACAATGAAAAAGAAGCAAAATCATACTTTGAGTTAGCTAAAATAAATGTAATGAAAAATCAAAAAGAAAAGGCTATTATAAATTTAAACAATGCAATAAAAGTAGATTCAAATTATTATAATATAATACAAAATGAGCCAATGTTATTTTCAATAAAACAATCAATACAAAAACCTAATACAGATACAACAAGAGAATATAACGAAACTGACTTAGAAAAAGAGACAGAAGAGTATTTAAATGACACATATAATTTAACAAAAATATTAAATAGTAAAAAAGAAGGAAAAAATGGAATAACAAAGAAGAAATAAACATAAATTTCATAATGAATAATACGAAATTTGCTAAGGAGGAATAATATTATGCAAATATATCAAGGAATAATATTAGGTATTATACAAGGAATAACAGAATTGTTACCAATATCAAGTTCAGCACATTTATTTTTAATCCCTTGGATATTTAATTGGAACATTCCAGAAGCATTTGATGTTGCATTACATTTTGGAACATTATTAGCAATAGGAATATTTTTCTTTAAAGATTGGATAGATTTAATAGTTGGTGGATATAACTTAGCTATTAAAAAGAAAAAGAGTACAGAAGGAAAAATGTTTTGGTACATAGTAATAGCAACAATACCAGGAGGAATAATAGGTTTTATTTTAGATAAATATGCAGAAAATTTATTAACACAACCACTTATAATAGCAATAGCTTTAATTGTAATGGGAATAGTACTTTATTTAATAGATAAAAATGCAAAGAAAGAAACTAGTTATGAAAAATTAAGCTTTAAACAAACATTTATTATAGGAATATCACAAGCATTAGCTTTCATACCAGGTGTTTCGAGATCAGGTATAACAATGACAACAGGAAGAGCTCTAGGAGTAAAAAGAGAAGCAGTTGCAAAATATTCATTTATGTTATCAGCACCAATAGTATTAGCAGCAACAATCTTTAAATTAAAAGATTTTATAGAATATTTTTTAATAGCAGATGCAGTTGGAATAATGGCTTTTATAATGGGAGTAGTACTAAGCTTTGTAGTAGGTATAATAGTAATAAAATTCTTACTAGAATTCTTAAAAAAAGGAAGCTTCAAAATATTTGCAATATATAGAGTTATAATAGGAGCGTTTGTAATATTTTGGTACTTATTCCAAATTTAAAATGTAATAAAATTGTAACACAATTGTAATATAAATGTAATATAAAAAGTATTGTACTTTAGTCAAAAAAAATGTATAATATTAAAAGAAAGATTAAAAATACACAGGACAAGAGGAGGGGAGTTTACAATGCTATTTTTTAACAGGCAAAAATGCGGCATAGTAAACGTAAAGATGATAATAACAGAAGAAAAAATATTATCAAATATAGATAAAGTTCAAAAATTAATAAATCCAAACAGTAAAAAACAAATTATACAATTAGAAGAAGATGCATACTTTAAAGATTTAATAGATTCAATAAAAGTATATTTAATAGAATATCCAAATAAAAAGAATTTTCCATCAAGTGTATATAAAGCATCTCATAAACTAGTAGAGTTTGCAACAAATCAATTTGAAGAAAATACCAAACAAATAGAAGTTTTGATTAGACAAAGAGAAACTAACATAAACTTGGCAAATGAATTAAAATTAGTTTTAGAAGCAGTTCAAGAAAAAGACAAAGAATGGAAAAATAAAGTAAAAGGAATAAGCGAAGCAGTATCAGAAGATATAGTTGAAGCATTAACAATAATAGGAAAAACAAAGAATAAGATACCAGAAAACTATGAAGATGCGATTAAATTAGTAAATGCAAGAATAACAAACTTAGAAACAAATTTACATATAGAAATAGATATGGAAAGAATAGAAGACAGATCAAAGGCTTTAAGTTATATAGGAATTGAGATAGCAGAAGCATTAAGAGGTATTCCAACTCCAGTATACGAACCAGAAAAAGAGAAGGTATCAGAAGTACAAGAGAAAGTACAACCAAAAGAAGAGCAAGAAAGTTTAGAAGAATTTATAGAAGAAACAAGGTTTGAGATAAAACCATCATTATGGGAAAGAATAAAACAAAGTAAAATAGTACAAGCAATAAGACGTTTAACAAAAATAAGAATAGTTCTAGACATACCAGCACTTCCAGAAGGTAGAGAAGAAAATTAAATATTAAATATGGGTAGCTAGATAAATAACTACCCATAAATTTTGCAAAAATGAAAGGAAATTAATATGAAAATTGTAGAACCAAAAGTTGAAATTGAAAAAGTAGATTATAATAAAGTAATGAAAAATTTGGAAAGAGCTTGTAGAACTTGCTATCGCTCAGAAGATAAAATAACAGATGAAAGTTATAAAACATTATTAAAAAACTGTATAAATAGAGGTCATGAATCAATATTAGAACATGAAAAAATTACAATTAGAATGGTTTGTGATATAGGAGTATATAAAGATCTAACAAGACATAGACACGCATCTTTTTCAATAGAAAGTACTAGATATTGTAATTATGGCAAAGATAAATTTGATAATCAAATAAAATTTGTTAGACCTGTAAATATTGAAGAAGGTACAGATATCTATAAAGAGTGGCAACAAGCTTGCAATACAATAGAAGAACATTATAAGAAAATGTCAGAATTAGGAGCAACACCTGACCAAATGAGAATGATTTTGCCACATTCAACAGCAGCACTTGTTACAATGACAGCTAATATAAGAGAGTGGAAACATATATTGAGCCTTAGATGCACAAAACACACACATCCAGCGGTAGAGCAAGTTATGATACCTTTATTAATTCATTTTAAAGAAAATATGCCAGAAATATTTGATGGTATTGAGTATGATACAGAATTTAATAAAGAGAAATATGCAGAATTAACAGAGATTGAGTAATTGCAAAGTTTATGATATAATATAGAAAGGGAAAAATATCATAAGAGAGGATGTTACATATGTTTAAAAGCAAATATAGTACATTTTTAACAATAGCTTTAATTGTTGTTATTGTTGCAATAATAATAATAGCAACTATTTTAATAATTAATACATATAAAAACTACCAAGAAGAAAAAGAAAAAGAAAGAGTAATAGCTGAAATTAATCAAAAAGAAGATACAGAGGATGTAGAGGAAAACGTAGTTGATAATAATGAAATAGGAAACCTTACAGTTGAGCCAATAATTAATACTGTTGTTGAAAACACAACAAGTGATAATAATAATAGCAACTCAAGTTCAAGACCAAGAGTAAAATATTATAATAATTATCCAACAATCGGAACTATTAAAATTGATAAAATTAATATTGAATATCCAATTTTAATTGATGTATCAGCAGGGGCTCTAGAAACATCAGTGGGAGTTATGTATCCTACAAATCCAGAATTGAATAAACCAGGGAATGTTGTAATAATTGGTCATAACTATAGAAATGGAAAATTCTTTTCAAATAATAAAAAAATATCAACAGGAGATAAAATAAAAATAACAGATTTATCAGGAAAAACTCTAACATATACAATATATGAAATTTTCGAAACAACACAAAATGATACAGAATATATAACAAGAGATAGAGGAGATAATATAGAAATTTCATTATCAACTTGTACAGATGATGGGAACAATAGATTAGTAATTTTAGCAAGAGTTCAATAAAAAAAGTGGCAAAAGCCACTTTTTTTATTTTATATTATACTTCTAATTTTTTCAATAATCATATTTAATGCAACATGATTATATCCTCCTTCAGGAACAATAATATCCGCATATTTTTTACTAGGTTCTACAAATTGTTCATGCATTGGTTTTACAGTAGCCTTGTATTGCTCAATAACAGAATCGATAGTACGACCTCTATCTCTAACGTCTCTAACTAATCTTCTAATAAAACGAATATCAGCATCTGTATCAACAAATATTTTTATATCCATCATATCTCTTAATTGTTTATTTTCAAAAATTAAAATACCATCAACTAAAATAACTTTTTTAGGTATTACTTCAAAAGTCTGTTCTTCTCTTATATGCTCAACAAATGAGTAATTAGGTCTATAAATTGTATTACCATTTTTTAATTCAGATAAATGCTCAATAAGTAAATCTGTATCAAAAGCATCAGGATGGTCAAAATTTAATTTTGTTCTTTCGTCAAAAGAAAGTTCAGAATGACTTTTATAATAATAGTCATGTGAAAGCATAGTTATATTATTAGCAAACTCTTTTTTTATATTATCAGCTAATGTACTTTTTCCAGAACCAGTACCTCCAGCAATGCCTATAATAATTGGATTAAGTTCCATAAAAATAACCTCCATAAATATATTACATATATTTTAAAACAAAAATCTAATAAATGCAACAAAAAAAGACAAATATATGCAATTAATGCAAAAGTATTGACAATATTTTATAATTTATATAAAATACAAGAAAAAATACAAGGAGAAGAATATGGTATTAACAGGTAGAGTTACAAGTGGAATAGGAACAGCTAAAATGTGGGTTAGTAAAATAGATGAGATATTTGAAAAGAAAACTGGAATGAAAGTATTTCATGGAACTTTAAATATAAAATTAGAAGAAGATTATGTAATAGAGCCAGATTGGATTATAAAACCCGAAGAATTCGGTGGAACACAAAATGTACTAGTAAAAAAATGCGAAATACTAGAACAAGAAGCATATATAGTGCGAGCTGAAAAAAATCAAACAGGACAAGGCGATCACAATTTAAAAATAATAGAAATAGTTTCAGATATAAATTTTAGACAGAAATATAGATTAAAAGATTATGATGAAATAAAAATAAAAATTTTATAATGAAAACCTCCTTTAATAAGGGAGGTGGCAGTCCGAAGGACTGACGGAGGGTTCTTAAAGCTCTAAAAAGAACCCCCAGTCAGCTCCGCTGACAGCCCCCGTGTTAAAGGGGCTTTATTTGGTAATAAATTACTTATAAAAAATTAAAAAAAGTATTTACTTTAAAAAAATGATGTGATATACTGTGACCAGAGTAAGAGCATTTATATGCTCATAAAAAACGGAGGGGAGAAAATGAAAAAAATAGCGTTATGTTTAACAATAATTATGGCTCTACTTATACCAGGAGCTGTATTGGCAACAGAACCAGAAGGAATAGGTTCAACACCACTTGTTGAAATGAATGGAAAAGAATATGCATCTATATCAGAAGCAATAGAAGATATAAATGATAGTTCACAAAAAACAATTAAATTATTAAGAGATGAAGAAAATGGAGCAGGATTTGTTATTCCAGAAGACTTTAACATTGTAATTGATTTTAATGGAAAAACATATAATGTTACAGAACCATTAGTAGGATCAAAAGACACAGAAACAAATGGATGTCAATTATTAAGAGATTCTACAATAGTATTTAAGAATGGTACACTTAAAAGTGCAAGTGCATACATATTAGTACAAAATTATAGCAATTTAACATTACAAGATATGACACTTGATGCAACAGCAAGTGAAGTAAATGACTATGTTATGAGTAATAACAATGGTAAAGTTAGTATTGAGGGAAATACATCAATAAAAGGAGACAAAGTTGCATTTGATGTATGTTGGGCTCCAAATGGAGGAGCAAAATATCCAGATGGTGCACAAGTTACAGTAGATACTTATGGAATAATAAAAGGTGACATAGAGCTTGGAACATGGGGAACAATAAGTGAAAGTAACCAAAACAATGTAAAAAGTACATTAACAATTAATAGTATAAACCATAACGGGAAAATAAGTATTACAAAAGAATACTTAAATAACCAAATAACAATTAATGGTGGAACATATTCTACTGATGTAACAGCATACTTAGCAGAAGGATTATTCTGTCCATTTGTTAATGAACAATATGTAGTTAAATCAACAGAAAAAATTAAAATAACTGTTGATCCAGAAGAATCAGAAGGTGGAACAGTTACAGTTGATAAAAAATCAGCACAATACGGTGAAACTGTAAAAGTAACTGTCAAAGTTAATGATGGATATAAAATTGTTTCATTAGAATGTGGAGACCAAGGTATGGGTGGAAACATTATGGATGAAGAAAGTACTACAAACGACTTTGAAACAAGTTTTGTAATGCTTTTCGATAGTGAAGTAACTATAATACCAACATTTGAAAAATTACCAGTAGTAGAAGAAGAGGAAGAAGTAGAAGAAGAGGAAGTAGTTCTAGAAGTTGTAGTACCAGAAAATGTTGAAAAATCAGAAGAGTTAGATGAAATGCTAGAAGAGTCACTAAAAGAACTTATAAAAAATGATCCAGATTTAGCTGATATAATTGCAAATAATGATGTAAAAGTAGAAGTGCTTTTTGATGACACAGTAGTAATACCAGAAGATGAAAAGAAAGAAATAGAAGAAGCTGCTAATAAAGAAGTAGCAGATTTAAAAGTAGCTAAATATATAGATATAGTAATATCTGTTAAAAACAAAGAAACAAAAGAACATCTTACTAACTTAGAAGAAGTAGAAGAAGAAATAAAATTCACAGTAGCAATACCACAAGAAATATTAGACGATAAGGTAGAAGATGGATTTGTAAGAAAATACTTCATAATCAGAAACCATAATGGTTTAATTGATGTATGGGAAGTGGAAGAAAAAGACGGAAAAGTAGAATTTGGTTCTAATCTATTCTCTACATATGCTATAGCATATAAAGATGTTGAAACAACTGGAAGTCTACCAGGAGCTAGTGAAGACGAAAAATTAGAAGAAGACGGTAAAAAAGATGAAGACGAAAAATTAGAGCAAGATGATAAAAAAGATGATGAAAAACCAGAAGATAAAGGAGACAATCCAACAACAGGAGATAATATAGTACTATATGTTGTTACATTAGTAGTAGCAGTAGTAGGTATAGCATCAGTTGTTATAATCAAAAAAAGAAATAGCTTAAAAAAATAATTAATTAAGAAAGCATTTTCTATATAGCAAGACTAGCAAACATTGCTAGTCTTGTTTCGTAAAGGAGATAAAAAGTTATATGGCAAAGCGTTATAAAGAGAAACCTAAAAAAACAGTAAAACAAAAATTAATAAATTTAATTTATATAATAATATTATTAACTTTTATTTTACTGTTTATAATATCTGTGAGCAATATAATAAAATGGTATTTAAGCAACAAAGAAAACGATAAAATAAAGCAAGAAATATCAAAAAGTATAACTGTAAACGAAAACGAAGAAAATGTTCAAGATAAATATATAGTAAATTTCGAAGAATTAAAAGAAAAAAATTCAGACACAGTTGGATGGATAAAAGTAAATGGAACAAATATAGAATATACAGTTGTACAATCAAACAATAATGATTATTATTTAGCACATAATTTTGAGAAAAAATATAATTCATCAGGTTGGATTTTTGCAGATTACAAAAACAAATTAGATGGAACAGATAAAAATTTAGTAATATACGGACATAATGTAAGAGACGATTCAATGTTTGGAAGTCTGAAAAATGTAATAAAAGAAGAATGGTATAATAATCCAGAAAATTACAAAATAATATTCATAACAGAAAATGAAAAAATTATATACGAAGTATTTTCAGTATATCAAATAAAAGTAGAAGACTATTATATACAAACAAGCTTTACAAACGAAACAGAATTTACAAAATTTATAAACACAGTAAAATCTAGAAGTGTAAAAGACTTTAATATTGAAACAACAAGCGAAGATAGTATTTTGACTCTATCTACATGCGCAAATAATAATAAATATAGAGTAGTATTACATGCTAAAAAAATATCCCAATGATGAAAATATTTCAAAAAGTAAGTTTTCAAATAATTTAGTTCTAAAATTAATATCCCGAGCATATATATATTAAAGAGTAGTATTTTAAGGAGTATATATGCAAGGGATATTAAATTATTTTTCTAAAAATATTGTTAATCTTTTAAAAGAAAATCTAAAAGGACAAACAATAGAAGAAATTAATAAAATAGAGGAAATAAGAATAAGAAGTAATGGTATAGTAGAGCTAAAATATACTGATAAATCTAAGATTTTAAATACTAGAGTAAAGTATGAAGACATAATAGAAACAATACAGATAATATGTGAAAATTCTATATACTCATATCAAAACGAAATATGTAATGGATATATAACAGTTAAAGGAGGACACAGAATAGGAATAAGTGGAAATTGCGTAATTGAGAATGGAAAAGTTATAAACATAAAATACATATCAAGTATAAATTTTAGAATAGCAAGACAGGTAGTAGGATGTAGTAATAAAGTATTAAGATACATATTAAATTTAGAAAATAATACTATATATAATACCCTTATAATCTCTCCACCAGGAGTTCGGAAAAACAACATTGCTTAGAGATATTATAAGAAACATAAGTAATGGTATTGAGGAAATAAATTTCAGAGGTATGAATACAGGAGTAGTGGATGAAAGAGGAGAAATTTCTGCACTATATAAAGGAATACCTCAAAATGATATAGGAATTAGAACAGATGTCTTAGAAAATGTACCAAAACCAATAGGAATAAAAATGTTAATAAGGTCAATGTCGCCACAAGTAATTGCAGCAGATGAAATAGGTACAATAAATGATGTTGAGGCAATAAAAGAAGCTGTAAGTTCGGGCGTGAAAGGAATTTTTACAGCACATGGAAACAATAGAGAAGACTTAGTAAAAAATCCAACATTAAGAGGACTTATAAATCAGAATATTATTGAAAAAGTAATTTTCTTAAGAAAAAACAAACAAGAAAGATTAATAGAGGTGGAAGAAAAAGTATGTTAGCAGTAAAAATATTAATTTATAGTTTTATATTTTTAACATGCTCAATGATAGGAATACTAAAATCAAGGAAATATGTGTATAGAGTAGAGGAGTTAAAAGAATTTAAGAATGCGCTAAATATGTTTAAAGCAAAAATAAAATTTACATATGAGCCAATACCAGAAATTTTTGAGCAAATATCTAATAGTATAAATCCAGACATAGGAAGTATTTTTAAAATAGCAAGTAATAATATGAAATTTTGTACTGCAGGTGAAGCATGGACAAAAGCAATAGATGTTGATTTATTAAACATAACAGTGGAAGATAAAAGTATATTAAAAGATTTAAGTAAAATGTTAGGTAAAACAGACCTGCAGGGACAGATAAGCCAAATAGAGATTACATCAGCATTTATAGATGAACAAATAAAAAAAGCAGAGAGAGCTAGAGAAAAAAATGAAACCATGTATACAAAATTAGGTGTAATTATAGGATTAAGCATTGTTATTGTTTTAATATAAAATCGAGAGGTAGGTAGGTTATGGAAATAGATTTATTATTTAAAATAGCTGCAATAGGAATATTAGTAGCAGTATTACATCAAGTATTAGTAAGAGCAGGAAGAGAAGACCAAGCAATGATGACAACACTAGCAGGAGTAGTAATAGTATTATCAATAGTTATAAAAGAAATAAGTGCGTTATTTAACAGTGTTAGAGTAATATTTAACCTATAAAGGAGAAAAAATGGATATAATTAAAATTATAGGTATAGGAATAATGGCATTAATAATTATTATAATACTAAGACAGTACAAGCCTGAATTCGCATTATATGTTACACTTTTTGCTGGAGCACTTATAATATTTTTAATGCTAGATAAAATAACAGGCATAATAAATCTTTTAAGTAATCTTAGCAAAAAAAGTGGGATGAATGCACAATACTTATCTATACTTCTAAAAATAACAGGTATTGCAATACTTACAGAATTTGCAGTAAGCATATGTAAAGACTCTGGAGAAAATGCAATAGCGAGTAAAGTTGATTTTGGAGGTAAAATAATAATAATAAGTATGTCAATTCCAATAATTTCAGGACTACTAGAAACTATAATGAAAATAATTCCATAAAAGAGGGAATATGAAAAAGATTTTAGTTTTGTTAATTCTATTTATAATTATAGCACCAAATTCTTCAGTAGCAACAGATGTGGTAATTAATGAACAACTTGAAATTTTAAATTTAGGAGCATTTATATCAGAAGGAGAAAAATACACAAAAGAAACATTTCCAGAATTAGATGTTGAACAACTAATAACAAAAAGTTTAACAGGAGAAGTAGACAATAAATTTTTATATAAAATATTAATATCATTACTTGGAGAAGAAGTTGTAGCAGGAATTACAACTATGGGTAGTATATTAGTAATAATTTTGGTACATAGTATATTAAAAAGCATATGCGAAAATTTAGGAAATGATAGTGTTTCAAAAATAGCATACTTTGTAGAATATATATTAATAGTAACAATAATGATGAGTAGTTTTTCAAGCATAATATCATCCATACAAGAAACAATATCTAATTTAGTAGGATTCATAAACACATTAGTACCAATACTAATTGCATTAATAACAGCAACTGGACAAGTTGCAACAGGAACAATAATACAACCAATATTAATTTTTGCAATAATATTTATAGGAAATATAATTAATATAGTAGTGTTGCCAATTATAACAGTTGCAATGGTACTTACAATAGTTTCAAATATATCAGATAAAATACAACTAGGAAATTTAGCTAAATTTTTTAAATCAAGTGTTACTTGGTTTTTAGGATTTGTAATAACAATATTTGTAGGAGTTTTATCTTTAGAAGGAACTCTAACTAGTAGTGTGGATGGAATAACATTAAAAGGAATAAAATCAGCTGCATCTACATTTATTCCAGTGGTAGGGAAGGCTTTAGGAGATTCAGTAGATACAGTTCTAGGAGCCACATCATTAATAAAAAATTCAATTGGATTTGTAGGTATAATAATAGTTACGGCAATATGTGTAGCACCAATAATAAAATTAACAGTATTAAGTGTATTATATAGTTTAACAGGAGCAATAAGTGAACCATTAGCAGATAAAAAAATAGTAAATATTATAAACCAAATGTCAGGTGTTTTTAAAATTCTACTTGGAATAGTGTTTTTCATAGCAGTATTATTAATAGTAGGAATAGCATTAACACTAAAAATATCAAATGCATCACTAATGTATAGATAATGTTTTATAAGAGAGGATAAAAATGGTTAAATGGATAAATTCTTGGGCTCAGGGAATTATAATAGCAGTTATAATAAGTACAATAATCGAAATGATATTACCAGATGGAAATATAAAAAAATACATAAGAACAGTAATAGGTACATATATAGTTTTTGTAATAGTATCTCCTATTGTAACAAAGATAACAGGGAAAGAGATAAATCTAAAACAATATGAGTTACCAAATACAGAAACATATGAAGTTGCTACAATAGATACAAATGCATATATAGAAACAACATATATAAGCAAAATAGAGGAAGAAATAAAAAAAGATTTAGAAGAAAATGGATATAATGTAAAAAGTATATCAATTGAGATTGAAAAATCAGATGCAAACTATGGAAATATTAATAAAATAAATTTAAGTCTGCAAAAGCAAGAGACAAATTCAACAATTGAACCAATAGAAATAGATATTGAAGAAAATGGAGTAGAAAATAGCATATCAAACGAAGAAATAGAAACACTAAAAAAACTTCTTAATGAAACTTATGGCACAGACATTGAAAATATTATTATACAATAAATAATACTTTTATTGCGAAGGAGAGATAGACAATGATAAAAAAGCATATAAAAAGTTTAGTTGAAAAAAAAATGGGTGGTAATAATAAAAAGAATATAGAAAATTTAGTTGTATTTTTAGTTTTACTTATAATAACAATAATTGCTATAAATTTAATATGGGGAGAGGAAAAGAATAAAAGCGAGATAGATTCAAATGAAGATCAATATAAAGTACTAGCTCAAGAAGAAAGTCAAGGTAATATTTCTGAAGATACAGCATATAATTTAGAGAACAAACTGCAAGACATTTTATCAAAAATATCAGGTGTAGGAAAAGTACAAGTATTAATTACATATTCAGAAACAAGTCAAGTTATAGCAATGCATAATGAAGTAAAAAATAAAAGCATAACTGAAGAAAGTGATTCAAATCGGTGGAACAAGAGTAATAGAGGCTTCTGATGAAAGCAAAGAAATAGTAATGGATTCAAATAATAATCCAATAACAGAAAAAGTTGTATTACCAAAAATAGAAGGAGCAATAATAATAGCAGAAGGAGGAGACAATGCAAATATTAAAACAAGCATAGTTCAAGCAGTATCAGCAGTTACTGGATTGGCTACTCACAAGATACAAGTATTTAAAATGTCAAATTAAAAATGGAAAGGATGAATCTAATGAAAATTTTAAAAAGAAACCAATTAATTATCTTAGTTATATCATTAATGTTGGTAACAGCAGGATATTTAAATTTTACTAGTGGTAATTATAATAATACTAATCAAATAGTTGCAGAACTAGGAGATGCAACATTAGTAAGTAGTAACGAAGTAGAAAATATAGTAGAAAATACAATTACAGAAAATGATATAGTAGAAAATAATCCAGAAGATGTTAATATAGAAGAAACAGTAGAAACAATTGAAGAAGATACATATTTTACAACATCAAAATTTGAGAGAGAAAATTTATATTCGCAAATGCTAGAAACATATCAAGAAATTTATAATAACACAAATTCTACTAGTGAACAAAAAAATACTGCAATAAATGAAATAGCAAAGATAAATAAAGAAAAAAATGCAATAATGATAGCAGAAAATTTAGTATTAGCAAAAGGCTTTGAAGATATTGTTATATTTGCAAATGATAATAGTGTAAGTATTATCATTAAAGCTGAAAAATTAGAACCAGAACAAATTGCACAAATACAAAATATTGTATCTAGAGAACTAGAAGTTGGAGCAGAATTAATAAACATAAGTACAAAATAAGGAAAAAAGTTAAAAAATAAATAATTTTAAAAATATGTAAAATAATGGAGGAAAAAAAATAAAATTGGCGAATAATATAGTAGTACATCAAATGGAATGTACAATATAAAAACTTTGGAAGGCGGTGCACATACATGCAAATAACAGACGTACGTTTAAGAAAAGTAAATTCAGAAAACAGAATGAAAGCTGTTGCTTCTGTAACATTCGATAATGAATTCGTAATTCACGATATCAAAGTTATCGAAAGTCAAAATGGATTATTTATAGCTATGCCTAGCAGAAAAACTCCAAACGGAGAATTCAAAGATATAGCTCATCCAATCAATGCTGAAACAAGAGAGAAAATACAAGGTGCTATTTTAGAAGCATACAACTCTCCTGATGCTGAAACAGCTGAATAATAATAAAGAAAAGAAACCAGTTATAAACTGGTTTTTTTTGTTGCAAAAAAACTAAAAAAAATCACAAAAAGTCTGTTAATCTGATATTTTTTTTGATATACTAATATAGGAAAAAATAAGGAGAAAAATATGAAAACAAAAAAAATTAAATTTATTAGAAATATAATAATTGGAGTAATAGCATTATTTATTGTAGCTTTTATAATTAATGTTGCACCAGGATATAAAAGAAACAAATATCAAACCATAACCAATTTAGTAATTGGTGACGAAAATGTTACAGAAAAATTAAAAAATCCAATTTATATTGATAATGAAGAAGGTATATATATATCAGAAGAAGATATAAAGCAATTATTTGATAGTACACTTTATTATGATAAAGAAGAAGATAGAATAATAACAACCTCAAATTTATCAGTTGCTAGTATGCAAGTACGAACAAAACAACTTCAAATAGACAATTCACTTAATGCCACATTATATACCATAATATATAAAGATAATATTATGTATATACCAATACAAGAAATGGAAGTAGTATATAATATAGATGTTAAATATGCAAAAGAAAAAAATGTAGTAATAATAGATAGACTTAATGAAGGACTTATTAAGGCAGAAGTATATAAAGAAGCAGAAATAAGATTCAAACCAAGAGGATTATCAAAAAAAGTTGGCGAACTAGAAGTAGGAGATAGTGTAAGTGCCTTTTATACAACAAGTAAAGGTTGGAGGCTAATTAGAACAGAAGATGGTACAATTGGATATGTAAAAGCAAATGTTTTAACAAATGAATATATAGTTAGACAAGATATGGGACAAATAACAGAAACAAAGAATATAACAGTAGATATTAATAATGGCAGTTTACTAAACATAGATGGAGATAAAATATTAGTCCAAGACTTGTTAGAAATGTCTAATGATGGAATATTATTAAAAAACATAGATTATACAAGCGATGATAGTAGTGTTAAAGTATGGGCTAATCTAACAATTGAAAATGTTGATTTAGAAGATTATTATAATAGAACAAAATTAATAAAAAATGTTGTTAGTATAGCAGTAAGAAATAATATAAATGGTATAAATATCATTTCAAATAGTGATGCAAATATAGATAGACTAGTTATTGAATTAGCTCCAAGACTAAGACAAGCAGGAATAAATACAAATCTTGTTATAAATGAACCAATGAAAGATATTGACCAATCAAAGTATGTAGGAAAAGTAGATTACATAATATCAGGGAAATAAAGGAGAAAAATAATATTTATGAGAAAGTTAATAGTAATAATAGTATCAATTTTAGTTTTAATATCAATAATAATAGGAATATATAAAATATCAACAATGCCAGTAAGTAAGAATATAGAAGAAAAAGAAGTTACTATACCAATGGGAAGCGGAGCAACTCAAATTGCAAACATACTAAAAGAGAATAATTTAATAAAAAGTACAACAGCATTTAGAATATATGTAAAAATTAATAAAATAGAAAACTTTCAAGCAGGAACATACTATTTAAAAGAGAGTATGAATTTAAAAGAAATGGTAGAAATGTTGCAAACAGGTACAATGTATAATCCAAATCAAATTACAATTACATATTTAGAAGGAAAACCAATGTGGTGGCTAGTAGAAACAATCACAGAAAAGACTAATAATACAGAAGAGGATGTATATCAACTTTTAGCAGATAAAGAATATATAGATTCTTTAATAGAAAAATATTGGTTCTTAACAGACGAGATAAAAAGCGAAGATATATACTATCCATTAGAAGGATACTTATTTCCAGATACATATGCTATAGCAAATAAAGATGCAACTGTAGAAGAAATTTTTGAAAAGATGTTAGATAGAATGGAAGAAATATTAACGCCTTACAAAGAAAAAATAGAAGCAAGTAATTATACAATACATCAAATAATAACAATGGCATCAGTAGTAGAAAATGAAGGAATGAATGATGAAGACAGAAAAGATGTAGCAAGTGTATTTTATAATAGACTAGATGAGGGAATCTCATTAGGAAGTGATGTAACAACATATTATTATATAAAAGTAAATATGGGAGATAGAGATTTATATCAAAAAGAAATTGATACATATAATCCATATAATACAAGAGGACCTAATATGGAGGGAAAATTACCTGTAGGACCAATATCATCTATTGGAAAATCAAGTATTGAAGCAGCAATAGAACCAAATGATACAGAATATTTATTCTTTGTTGCAGATAAAACTGGAAAATTATATTTTACCAAAACAAATTCAGAACATGAGAATATAATAAATGATTTAATGAACAAAGGGTTATGGTATGAGTATTAATCTTTAGAAATAGGAGAGAATATGGAAGAAATATTAAAAAAAGTAGACCATACTTTATTAAAACAAAGTGCAACAATAAGTGATATAAAAAAACTATGTGATGATGCAATAAAATGTAATACAGCATCTGTATGTATACCACCAAACTTTGTAAAAGAGGCTAAAGAACATGTACAAGATAAAATAAAAATATGTACAGTAATTGGATTTCCAAACGGATACAATACTACAAATATAAAGGTTATAGAAACAAAAGAAGCAATAGAGAATGGTGCAGATGAAATTGACATGGTAATAAACATAGGAAAACTTAAAGAAAAAAATTATGAGTATATTTTACAAGAAATAAATGATATAAAAAAAGCTTGTGAAGGTAAGATATTAAAAGTAATAATAGAAACCTGTTTATTAACAGAAGAAGAGAAAATAAAGATGTGTGAAATAGTATCAAAGTCAGAAGCGGATTATATAAAAACATCAACAGGTTTTAGTACCGCAGGTGCAACAATAGAAGATATAAAATTATTAAAAAAACATATGAAAAATAATAAAAAAATAAAAGCTGCTGGAGGCATACAAAATTTTAATGATGCAGAAATTTTTATAAAACTAGGAGCAGACAGATTAGGAACAAGTAAATTAGTTGATGAGTATATTAATAAAATTAATTGTTAACACATTAATGATTTATAAAAATCCGCCCAATCTCGTCGGGGGTTATATATTTATTAAAAATTGAGCCCACGATGGAGACGCCTGCGAAGTTTTTCGGGGGTCCTCA
Source organism: Clostridia bacterium (assembly GCA_045650705.1). GTDB lineage: Bacteria > Bacillota > Clostridia > TANB77 > CAG-508 > UMGS1781. The sequence continues at coordinate 17,667 of JAZRRK010000057.1, read as the reverse complement.
ATTTTTTCTAAATATATAATCCCCTGCGTTGGGCTATTTTGTACAATTAATTTTAAAAAGTTGCAAAAAACGAAAAAAGATAGTATAATACTAGTATTTTCAAGGGAGGAAGAAATATGACATTAGTTGAAGATTTAAAATGGAGAGGATTAATAAAAGATATATCAAGTCCAGAGTTAGAAGAAAAATTAAATAAAGGTGGAATGGCATTTTATATAGGAACAGACCCTACAGCAGATAGCTTACACGTAGGACATTTATCAAGTTTCTTAATATCTAAAAGATTAAAAGATGCAGGACATCACCCAATTCTATTAGTAGGTGGAGGAACAGGAATGATTGGAGACCCAAGACCTACAACAGAAAGAACAATGATTTCAAAAGAGCAAGTTAATAAAAATATAGAAGGACTAAAAAAACAAGTAGAAAGAATATTTGGATTTGAAGTTGTAAATAATTATGATTGGATAAAAGATATAAATGTATTAGACTTTTTAAGAGATTATGGAAAATATTTCAATATAAATTATATGTTAGATAAAGATATAATTAGAAGAAGATTAGATTCTGGAATTACATATACAGAATTTTCATATATGATATTACAAGCATTAGACTTTAAATATCTACATGAACATAAAAATGTTGATTTACAATGTGCTGGTTCTGATCAATGGGGAAATATTACAGCAGGAATAGACTTAATAAGAAAATCAACAGGAGATGAGGTATATGGATTTACAATGCCACTTGTAACAGATTCACAAGGTCATAAATTTGGAAAAAGTGAAGGAAATGCACTATGGCTAGATAAAGAAAAAACATCAAGTTATGAGTTATACCAATTCTTCTTAAATGTAGAAGACTCAATGGTAATAAATTATTTAAAGATTTATACATTCTTATCAAAAGAAGAAATAGAAGAATTGGAAATAAAAAATAGTGAGCATCCAGAATTAAGAGAAGCACATAAAGCATTAGCAAGAGAAATAATAACATTCTTACACGGAAAAGAAGAATATGAAAAAGCAATAAATTTAGCAGAGCATCTATTTAACAACAAATTCCAAGACTTATCTAAAAGAGATATAGAAGATTTATTTAAAAACCAAGATATAAAAGAAGTAGAAGCAAATCTAAATTTAGTAGACTTTATAATAAATATAAGGGTAGCAAAAAGTAAAAGAGAAGCTAGAGAATTTATAGAGTCAGGTGCAATATCAATAAATGGAGAAAAAGTAACTGATATAAATGTAATAATAGATAATAAAATGTTTATAGAAAATACATATATAGTAGTAAGAAGAGGAAAGAAAAACTACTATATAGCTAAAATAAAATGCTAAAAGTTTTAGGGAGGTATAGTTATGTTAAAAGAAAAATTATTAAATGACTTAAAAGAAGCAATGAAGGATAAAGATTTAGTAAGAAAAAATACAGTTCAAATGATTAGAGCATCAGTTTTACAAGTAGAAAAAGATAAACAAATAGAATTAACAGATGAGCAAATAGTAGAAATAATAGCAAAAGAAGCGAAAAAAAGAAAAGATGCTGAAAAGGATTTCGAAAGTAGTGGAAGAGAAGATTTAATAAAACAAAATAGAGAAGAAATAGCTATTATATCAGAATATTTACCAAAACAATTAACAGTAGAAGAAATAGAAGAAGTTGTGAAATCTGTAATAAGTGAAACAGGTGCAACTACAATGAAAGATATGGGAGTTATAATGAAAAAGGCAAAAGAAAAAGTTGGAGCTTCAGCAGATGGAAAAGCATTAAGTGATGCTGTAAAAAAACTTCTAGCTTAAAATATCACAAGGTATGAAAATATTCATATAATAAAAGTAAAGGAGATAGATAATATGAAAAAATATATATTAAATACATGTTGTTGCTGTTGCTATAAATAAAACTTATACCTATTAGCAGGTATGAGTCTATTTGTGCCTGCAACGATATATTTAATATATATTTAAAGTTATGCAGGTAGCATAACTTTTTTTGTTTATCTAAAAAAGTTAAATAATAATACTAGGAGGTTAATATGAATATAAGAATAGGGAATACCCCAATGATAAAAATAAAATATCAATATAATGGGAAGGAAAATTATATATATGCTAAACTAGAGTCATATAACATAAGTGGAAGCATAAAAGATAGAGTGGCATATTATATTTTAAATAAAGCATATGAAGAAGGAAAATTAACAAAAGGAATGTCAATAGTAGAGGCTACTAGTGGTAACACAGGAATAGCACTTTCTGCAATGGGAAGTTATTTAGGAAATCCAGTTCATATTTTTATGCCTGATTGGGTAAGTAAAGAAAGAGTAAGATTAATGGAAATATATGGTGCAAAGGTAACACTTGTTTCAAAAGAAGATGGAGGATTTAAGAGAGCAATAGAAGAAGCAAAAAAATATGCAAAAGAAAATAATGCATTTTTAGCGAATCAATTTGCAAATCCATATAATGTGTTAGCACATTATGAAACCACAGGAAAAGAAATAATTGATGAGCTAGGAGAAAAAATAGGAGGATTTGTTTCAGGAGTAGGAACAGGTGGAACTTTAATTGGAACTGGCAAGAGAATGAAAGAATATAATGAGCAAATAAAAATCTATGCAATGGAGCCAGATAAAATGCCTATGTTATCACAAAATAAAATAATTAGTAATCATAAAATAGAAGGAATAGGAGATGACTTTATTCCAGAAATTGTAGATAGAAATTTAATAGATGAAATTATTGTTGTTAATGATGATGATAGTGTAAACATGGCAAGAATAATTGCTAAAGATTTAGGAATAGGAGTAGGAATATCATCAGGTGCTAATATGATAGCTAGTATATTAGCAAAAGAAAAAAACGATAAGGATATTGTAACTGTTTTTCCAGATGATAATAAAAAATATCTATCAACAGAATTAAGCAAAGCAATAGATGAAAATCCTAATTATGTATCAAACAAAATTAAAGATTTAAACTATGAATTTGTTAATAAATTATAATAGTTGTAGGGCGGCTATTAGCCGTCCGAACTGCAATACATATACTACATAGCATGTAGGAGTTTTATTTTTATATAAAAATAAAACTTGGATTTTTAACAAAAAACATTGACATAAACAGAACAAATGTTTATAATAATTGCATATAAAAAAAGGATGTGATTATTATGGAAAACAATGAAATTATTTTATTTGAAAATCAAAATGTGAAATTAGAAGTAAATATGAGAGATGAAACGGTATGGCTTACACAAGCACAAATGGCAAAACTATTTGGAAAAGATAGAACAGTAATAGGGAGACATATAAATAATATATTTAAAGAACAAGAATTAGAAGAAAAAAGCAATGTGCAAAAAATGCACTTTCCAAATTCTGACAAATATGTATCACTATATAATTTGGATGTAATAATATCTGTGGGGTATCGTGTAAAATCTCAAAATGGTATTATTTTTAGAAGATGGGCAAATAAAATACTTAAAGATTATATGTTAAAAGGTTATGCAGTAAATCAAAGAAGATTGGAATACTTAGAAAAAACAATAAAATTAATAGATATTGCAAATAGAATTGATGAAAGATTGGAAAATAATGATGCAAAAGAGATATTAAAAGTAATAGGAAACTATTCTAAAGCATTAAATCTTTTAGATGACTATGATCATAAAACATTAAATAAAATTCAAGGCAATATAGATACCAGGAAAATAAAATATGAAGATTGTATAAATATTATTAATAAACTTAAATTTGACCAAGAAAGTAATTTATTCGCGATTGAAAGAGAGAGAGGATTAGAGGCAATAATAGGAGATATTTATCAAACTTTTGATAAAAAAGATGTATATAAAAGCATTGAAGAAAAATCAGCAAACTTTTTGTATTTAATAATAAAGAACCATGTTTTCACTGATGGAAATAAAAGGATTGCAGCAACTTTATTTATATATTTTTTGAATTTTTATAACATTTTGTATAAAGAAAATAGACAAGTAATTGATAACAATACTTTAACAGCATTAACTTTGTTAATTGCAGAATCAAATCCAAAAGAAAAAGAGATAATTATAGATTTAGTAATGAATTTTTTGCAAGAGTAAAAAAAGTCAAAAAAGTCAAAAATTAAACATTTGGTTAATACATATAATTAAGAATAATGAGTATTTTTGTAGTGAATTAACAAAAAGAGGTTCATATTTGCAAATTATGTAAATATGTGGTAAAATGAAACCTAATGAGCAAGTCGCTCAAATATATTTTTTACAGGAGGACACGGACATGAAAAATGGACAGATACAACGGCCAACAGAAGGAGAATGGTTTGAGGTGAATCCTCAAGCTATCAACCAGAAACTTTTCCAAAAGGAGAGAAAAGACGGGAGACAGGAGGAAACAAGAAGGCTTATTCTTGAGGCATTTGCTGAGGTAAAAGCTAATCCGGAAAAGTATGGCAAGAAGTTCAGCACTATGATGCCAGAGAGAACTTGGGACATTAAAACTGTTGAAGAACTTAAGCAGTTGGCAAGCAAACTAGGAGACCATATGGCAGATTGGGTCGAACAGGCCCTTGAATGGGCTCAGCGTATTCAGAATGGTGAAAGCTGGGAAGATATTTGCGATAAGCCAGATACTGTTAAGTGGTATAGAGTAGTTGTATGGAAAAATGGCTATGCACGGCTTGTTGGTGGTTCGCGTAAGGGCTTCAATGACAATCCTGCGTCGAATGTTAACAGCAGCAATTTCAATCCTGGTAGCGTACTCTTCCACACTGTTCCGTTAGTTGTGCTTTAAAGGTAGCACTGTCCACTGTCTATCTTTAAGGATAGGCAAAAGCAAAGAAAAGAGGGAGTAACTTTAATAAGTTTCTCCCTCTGGACTTTAAATAAATTATTTAATTAAATGCTTGATAAATATACATTAATATTATATAATTATACAAAATAAGGGAGTAGTTAGCATACTAAAATATGTAATAAAGTCAACATACTGATAGAAATATCTGGCTTTATTTTAAATAATGAGACTTGTTTGCAAATATAAATTGCAGACTTAAGTCTCTTTTTTGTTTAATAAAGAGAGGAGTATAAAAGTAATGGGAGCATTAGAAATTTTATTAATTAGCATAGGGTTAGCAATGGATGCTTTTGCAGTTTCTGTATGTAAAGGATTAGCAATGAAAAAAATGAGTTGGAAAAATGCAATTATAATTGGAATTTATTTTGGAACATTTCAAGCATTAATGCCAGTTTTAGGATATTTTCTAGGTGCAACTTTTGAAAATCTAGTTACTAAAATAGATCATTGGGTAGCATTTGGTTTATTAAATCTTATTGGAGTAAATATGTTAAAAGAAGCATTTAGTAAGGAAACAGAAGAAAATAATGATGATATAGGGGTAAAAACAATGATGATACTTGCTATTGCAACAAGTATAGATGCTCTAGCTATTGGAATAACATTTGCATTCTTAAGAGTAAATTTACCAGTGGCAGTTACAATGATAGGGGTTATAACATTTATATTATCTGTAATAGGAGTAAAGATTGGTAATAAATTTGGAGATAAATATGAAAGAAAAGCAGAAGTTGTTGGTGGATTAATTTTAATACTAATGGGAGTAAAAATTCTATTAGAACATTTAGGTATTGTTTAGAAAATATCAGAATTTAATTAGTGCATGTTGCCACGATTACACAAAAAACACATTTGAAAATTATGTAAATATGTGGTAAAATGAAACCTAATGAGCAAGTCGCTCAAATATTTATTTACAGGAGGACACGAGACACATGAAAATTGCTTTGCAAATCAGTGAACTTACTTTAACAGTTCATGGAAAGGAAAGAACATTTTCTGAAAGTGAACTAGTAGCTATTTTAGAGGAATATTTTCCAAAAGAAGACATTAAGCAAGTTTCTAAGGTACAAGGACCAAAAGAAGGAGAATGGTTTGAAGTAAATCCCTTAGACATCAATCAAGAATTATTCCGAAATAGAAAAGAAAACCTAGAACACGAAACGAAAAGGAGAATTATTCTTGAAGCGTTTGAGGAATTAAAAAACAAGCCGGAGAAGTACGCAAAAGTCTTTTATACCCTAATACCAGAAAAAAACTGGCAAGTGAGAACTGTTAGACAACTTAATAAAATTGCCAGTACATTAGGAGACCATATGGCAAATTGGGTAGAACAGGCTCTTGAATGGGCTCAGCGTATTCAGAATGGTGAAAGCTGGGAAGATATTTGCGATAAGCCAGATACTGTTAAGTGGTATAGAGTAGTTGCATGGAATGATGACTGTGCAAGGATAATTGGCGGTGCGCAAAAGTACAAAGATAACTCACCTCCATCACATATCCAAGGTGCCAATTTCCTAAATGGTTTCAATATTGATACTGCTGTTCCACTAGTTGTAGGCTACAAAAAGTAATCCACTATCTATCTTAATGATAGAAAAAGCAAAGAAAAGAGGGAGTAACTTTAATAAGTTGCTCCCTCTTTTCTTTAAATTAAAATTTAAATATTCTTGTATAAAAAGTCTTGACAATTGAGCAGATATTCAACTATAATATAACCAAAGTTGAATGTCTACTCAATTATTATTTACAAAAACAAAGGAGGTAAAGCTATGTCAAAGAATGAGTTTATATGTGATTGTAATATAATCCACCAAGATATGGTTGATAAAACATTAAAATCAATGCCAGAAGAATATACATTTAACAAATTAGCAGAATTTTTTAAAATATTAGGAGATACAACGAGAACAAAAATACTTTTTGTATTAGATCAAAATGAAATGTGTGTATGCGATATTGCAAATGTACTTGGAATGAGTAAATCGTCAATATCACATCAATTGGGAACATTGCGAAGAAGTGGAATAGTAAAATGTAGAAAAGAAGGAAAAGAAGTATACTATATGTTAGATGATGACCATATACAAAGAGTATTTGAGATAGGAAAAGAACATATAGAACATAGATAAAAATTCTTTATAAGACTGATTAAGAATAGAAAGGAATGATAGTAATGATAAAAAGTAAATTTAAAATAAAAGGAATAGACTGTGCGAATTGTGCAGCGGAATTAGAAAGAAGAATTCAAAAGATAGATGGAATTGAAAGTGCAAGTATTAGTTTTATGGCAGAAAGAATGGAAATAGAATATGATGAAAGTAATAAAGAGGAAATAATTAAAAAATTAAATAAGGTTATAAAAAGGGAAGAGCCAGATGCTATATTGGAAGAAATTTAGGAGGTACATATGAGAAAGAGGCTAATTAAAATTGTAATAGCACTAATATTATTTGTTTTTGCTATAGCAATAAATTTTACTAATGAATGGATTAATAATATAATATTTTTAATAAGTTATCTTATTGTAGGATTAGAAATTTTAAGAAAAGCTGTAAGAAACATTTTTAAAGGAAAAGTATTTGATGAAAATTTTCTTATGTCAGTAGCAACTATTGGTGCTTTTGCAATAGGAGAACTTCCGGAAGCAGTTGCAGTAATGTTGTTTTATCAAATAGGAGAATATTTTCAAAGTTATGCAGTTAATAAATCCAGAAAATCAATATCAAGCTTGATGGATATTAGACCTGATTTTGCAAATGTTTTAAGAAATGGAGAACAAGAAAAAGTTAATCCTAATGAAGTAAAAATAGGAGATATAATTATAGTAAAACCAGGGGAAAAAGTTCCACTAGATGGTATTGTAGTTGAAGGACAAAGCTCTCTTGATACAAAAGCTCTAACAGGGGAAAGCTTACCGAGAGAAATATCAGAAGGAAAAGAAGTGCTTAGTGGATGTATAAACTTAAATGGTGTTATAAAAATAAAAGTAACAAAAGAATTTGGAGAATCAACTGTAAGTAAAATACTAGATTTGGTTGAAAATGCTAGTAGTAGAAAATCAAAATCAGAAAACTTTATAACTAAATTTGCAAAATATTATACACCAACAGTTGTAATTATTGCATTAATTCTTGCCATAATTCCGCCTATTATAATTCCAAATGCAACATTTTCAGATTGGATATATAGAGCATTATCATTCTTAGTTGTATCTTGCCCTTGTGCATTAGTAATTTCTATTCCACTAAGCTTTTTTGGAGGAATTGGCGGAGCATCTAAAATGGGAATACTAATTAAAGGAAGTAATTATTTAGAGGCATTATCAAATACAGAAATAGTAGTATTTGATAAAACTGGAACTTTAACAAAGGGTGTTTTCGAAGTACAAAAAGTAGTGCCTATAGATGTTTCTGAAGAAGAACTGTTAAGAATAGCTTGTTACGCTGAAAATTATTCAAATCATCCTATTTCTAAATCAATAAAAAAAACATATAACAAAGAAATTGATGAAAAGCAAATTATCAAAACAGAAGAACTAATGGGGCTTGGAATTTCTGCAAGAATAGGTAATCAAGACATATTAGTTGGAAACGAAAAATTGATGAATGAAAAACAAATAGAATTTACAAAAAGCAATGATATTGGAACAGTTTTATATGTTGCAATTGATAACAAATATGCAGGATATATTTTAATAGCAGATAAAGAAAAAGAAGATTCAGCAAAAGCAATAAAAGATTTAAAAGCAAATAATATAAAACAAATAGTAATGCTAACAGGAGATAGAAAAAATGTTGGCGAGAGTGTAGCTAAAAAATTAGGTTTAGATAAAGTATATACAGAGTTATTGCCAGACGGAAAAGTTAAAAAAGTAGAAGAGTTATTAAAAGAAAAAACGGAAAAAGGAAAATTAGTTTTTATTGGAGATGGAATAAATGATGCACCAGTTCTAGCTATTTCAGATATAGGAATCGCAATGGGAGGGCTTGGTGCTGATAGCGCAATAGAAGCATCAGACATTGTAATTATGACAGATGAGCCTTCAAAAATAGTAAATGCTATTAAATTATCAAAAAAGACAATGAGAATTGTTAAAGAAAATATTGTATTTGCAATATCTGTAAAAATTGCAGTTTTAGTACTAAGTGCAATTGGAATATCAACAATGTGGGAAGCAGTATTTGCAGATGTAGGTGTTTCAATAATAGCAATAATTAATGCATTGAGAGTTTTAAAAGGAAATTAAATCATTGATTATTAATTAAAATTATGATAATATATTAAAAGAAAATTGGGAACATTAAATAAGAGGGAAAAATATGAATTATCTGTTAACTTTTATAGAAGGAATTGCATCATTTATATCACCATGTGTATTACCAATGATACCAATATATATTTCATACTTTGCAACAAAAGATAAAACCATAAAAAGTACAGTAATAAATTCAATTAGCTTTGTTTTAGGTTTTACATTAGTATTTATATTATTAGGTGTTTTTGTAAGCACACTAGGAAAGATATTAAGCTCATATTCAAAATATATAAACATATTTGTAGGAATATTAATAATACTATTAGGAATAAACTATCTAGGAATTATTAAAATAAAATTTTTAAATAAAACAAAAGGAATAAAAAACAATAAAAAGGACTTGAGTTTTATTTCATCTTTTCTATTTGGGATGATATTTTCAATAAGCTGGACTCCTTGTGTAGGAGCATTTTTAAGCACTGCACTTTTAATGGCAAGCACTACAGGAAGTGTAATAAAAGGAGTTATGTTACTATTAACATATTCATTAGGATTAGGAATCCCATTTATAATAACAGCAGTATTTTTAGAAAAACTAAAAACGACTTTTGATGCTATAAAAAGAAACTATAATATAATAAATAAAATATCAGGAATAGTACTTATTATTATGGGCTTAATAATATTATTTTAAAGGAGAAATATGGATAAAGGTAAGAAAAAATTAATAATTGAAATTATAGTTTTTATAATATTGATAATACTAATAGCAGTATTATATAATAAATTTGCATATCAGAGTGTAGAAGATGATATTAATAAAAATATAAAGGAGGAAAATAAAAAAGTGAGTGTTTTAAAAGTAACAAGTAAAAATTTTGAGGAAGAAGTTTTAAATTCAAATGAATTTGTAATAGTTGATTTTTATGCAGATTGGTGTGGACCATGCAAAATGATGTCTCCAATAATGGAAGAAATAGCAGGAGAAGCAGATAATGCAAAAGTTTGCAAAGTAAATGTAGATGAAGCACAAGACTTAGCAGTACAGTATAATGTAATGAGTATTCCAACAATAATAATATTTAAAGATGGAGAGATAAAAGAGCAATTTGTTGGAGTAACAAGTAAAGAAACTATATTAAATGCATTAAAATAATTGACAAAGTTTTAGAAAAGTGTTATTATATAAAGCATATTAGGAGTATGCCTAAGCTGATAAGTGAGCGGCATAAAAGTAATGAAAAATTGCTTACACAGAAGTAGGATTTAAAGCCTTACGGAGGAGTCTTAATAAAGAGATTTCTTTGTGAGGCTTTTTGTTTTTATATAAAGGAGGATTAAGTATGGAAGGTATTATAATAGAAACAGAAAGATTGATATTAAGAGGAATAAAGGTAGAAGAAGCAGAACAGGTTTTTAATACATGGACAAGTGATGATGAAGTTGCAAAATATATGAGATGGAGTACACACAAATCAGTAGAAGAAACAAAACAATGGATTATGATGGAACAAGAAAATTGCAAGAAAGACAATTATTATGACTGGGGCATTGAGTTAAAAGAAACAGGGAAATTAATAGGTTCAATAGGAGCACATTATGTACCAGAGATAGACAGATATGAAATAGGTTATGCAATAGCAAAGCAATATTGGAGAAAAGGATTAGTAACAGAAACAGTTAAACATATGTTGGATTACTTAGTAAATGAAAAAGGGATAAAAAAATATAAAGCATCACATGCAAAACAAAATCCAGCTTCAGGAGCAGTAATGCAAAAAGTAGGCTTTCAATATGTAAAAGATGAATATATTGAAAAATTTGATAAATCAGAGGGCTTTGATAGTAAAGAATACTATTTAGATGTAGACTAAAAATAAAAAAGGAGCAAAACATGAATAAATATACAATTTTAAAAGATTTAATTAAGTTTAATACGATAAAGGACAAAGAAAATAAGGAGATTATTGATTATATAGAAAAGTATTTATCAAAGCTAAATTTTAAAACTGAATATAAAGGAAAATATTTAATAATGAGTATAGGAGAAAACTTTAAATTAGGTTTTTTAGGTCATACAGATACAGTAGAATATATAGAAGGCTGGAACAATAGTCCTTTTGAACTAACTAAAAAAGACGACAAATTGTATGGTTTAGGAGCTTGCGATATGAAGGGCGGAATTGCAGGAATGCTAGAAGCTATTTCAAAAATAGATTTTACAAAATTAAAGTATGGAATGAAATTATATTTTACATATGATGAGGAGATAGGCTTTGGTGGAACTTATGATATTATAAATACAAAAGAAAGTTTTCCGGAAATAATGATATTTGGAGAACCAACAAATAATGAAATGTTAGTAGGGAGTAAAGGTCTATTAGAATATGGATTAAAGTTTAAAGGAATTAAAGCACATTCTAGTAATCCTGCAAAAGGCAAAAGTGCAAATATGAATGCAATTAAGTTTTTAACAGAATTAGATAACTTTTATAATGAAGAAATTAAAATTTTCAATGAACCAAGTTATGAAGTGTCTTATACTACAATGAATGTTGGAACTATTAATGGAGGTAGTGCAAAAAATTCTGTTTCAGCAAACTGTGAAGTTACAATAGATTTCAGAATTGCAAATAAAAGTCACATAAAAATAATTAAAGAAAAAATTGAACAACTTGCTAAAAAATATGACTGTGAAATAAATATAATAGAATGTGTAGAGCCATTTATAGATAAAGTTGATATTATAAAAGAAACAAAGACAGCTAATTTCATAACTGAGGCAAGTCTTATAAAAGGAACAAAAAGAATAATATTAGGTCCAGGACCAGTAACAGCACATGAAGTTAATGAACATATAGCAGAAGAGAGTTATAACAAATTAGTAGAACAATATAAAGAATTGATATTAGAAATTTGTATGTAATTATTAAGTATTAAATTATAGAAATGAAGCCTAGAACAGATTGAACTGTTCTAGGCTTTGAAACGATAAAATTTTTACTTTCCGTGAGCCTTTTTAAAAATATTAAAGACTTCCTCAGTCATTCCAACAGGTGTTTGGGAATCAGTGGTAGGATAGTATTTTAAAGGTTCTGCCACAGTGTTTGTTGAATCTTTAGCTTGGTACAGGCGAACAATTGAGACATGGTATCCTGCATTCAATTCTTCGTTAGCAAAGCTATTTATTCCAATAGCACCTTTGATAATTTGAAAAGCAACAACCTTTTCCAAAAGTTCCTTGGGTATTTGTCTTATTATTTCTCCCACAGTTGGTTTGAAAAAACCATAATAAGCCCAAGTATGAAGCATTTTAACATCAGCTAAAACTGACAATTTAGAGAAATCAACAACATCTGCGTAATCAGTTGGCTTATTAAGCCAAGTATAAGCAGTATTTGTTAATTCATGGTCTGACAGCTGTCGTAAATACTTAAAAGTACCTTCGTGAGTTACAATGGGTTTAATAGTAGCATACCACTTTGCAATGTCTTCATTGCTCATTTTTGGAATTTCAAATTTCCGTTTCATAAAAAAACCTCCTTGCAATTGCAATATTGTTTTATATTTTGTCTATCCATCAGGATAACGCAATATATTATACCATAATTTACATAATTTTTCAATTAAAATTGCAATTGAATATTATCGTTAATTATGGTATTATAATAATTAGGTAAATGTTAATTTGTAATTGATATGTTTTTTATTTAGGAGGAAAAATGAGTAAAACTAAGAAAAGCGGACCAGCTATATTTATGTATTGTGTAATTGCTATTACTGTAATAGCATCAATAATTTGCTTTATTTTATATTATGGAAATATTTATAGAAATGGAATAATATTATGGACATGAATAACAGCATTCACAATAATGTATCACTTCTGGGTGAGAATTATTATGGGAAATGTTTCTAAATTATTTAAGAATCATATAAATTATAAACAAAAATGGTTTAAAGAAAGAAAATTTGAAAAAGGATTTTATAAATTGTTACGTGTAAAAGAGTGGAAAGGAAAAGCCCTAACATATAATCCAGAATCTTTTTCATTAAAAGAGCATACATTAGAAGAAATAGCAAATACTATGTCAAAATCAGAAGTAGACCATTGGATAAATGAGGTAATTTCTCTATCAACATTATTATTTGCAATTCCATGGGGAGAGCTTTGGATTTTTTCAATAACAGCAATTGCTGCTATGATTTTTGATAGTCAATTTATTATTATTCAAAGATATAACAGACCAAGGATTGTAAAAATTTTAGAAAAAGAAAGTCAGAGAGATGAGAAAAATAACATGATTACTAATTAAAATTTGATAGTTTTGTAAAGGAGAGATTTATGATTGAAATAAAATTTGATAAACAAAATAATAAATCGATAGCATATGATAATAATACAAAAATTGGAGAATGTGAGTTTATAGAAACAGAAGAATGTTGGAATATAATACACACAGAAGTCAATAATTCATATCAAGGCCAAGGTATTGCAAGAAGATTAGTAGAAAGTATTATTGAAAAAGCAAAAGAAAGCAATAAGAAACTTATTGCAGAATGTTCTTATGCAAAAAAAGTGATAGAAAACAAATAAAAAATTTCTAAAAAGAAATCATTGTTTAGTTAAATAGACATATAAATATATTTATCACAAACGAAACCCTTCCTACATAATATATGCAAAATTATGTAGAAGGTTTATTTTTTATGGATTATGAAATAATAATATAAGGCAGATTAGGACAAGAATTAGTAGGAAGAGGTATTTTATTATGATAAAGAAAACAAGAATAATATTATTAATTAGTTTAATTACAATAGTTTTTACATTTTACTTTTCAAGTAATGTTTATGCAATGCAAATTTTTGTAAAAACACTTACAGGAAAGCACATTACTCTTGAAGTGGAATCAAGTGATACTATTGAGGCAGTAAAAGCAAAAATTCAAGATAAAGAAAGAATTCCACCAGAACAGCAAAGATTAATATTTGCCGGAAAGCAACTTGAAGAGGGAAGAACATTAGCTGATTATAACATTCAAAAAGATAGTACACTTCATCTTGTACTAAAGTTAAGAGATTCACTTGAAATAAAAGATAATGAAGGAAAAAATTATTATATCACATTACAACAAATATATAACGGGGAAGTCAAGCTATCAAATGAAGGAAACGAAATAACAATAGCAGTTACACCAAATACAGGATATGAACTAGATAAATTAGAAATAACAGCTGAACATCATACGTACACACCAACCAAAATAAATGATGTAATGTATACATTTACATTTGACTCCCAATATGGGAATGTAACAGTAAATGCAACATTTAAAGAATATGTTGATAATAATAACCAACCAGACCAAGAACTAGAACCAGAGGAAAAACAAGAGCCAAACCAAGAAGCAAGTTTAGATTCTACTCCGGCAACGGGGAATGGACAAACAGAAAAAGATACAAATAATAACATACTTATATATGGAATTACATTAGGCATATTGATTTTGGCAATAATTATCACAAAAATAAAATAACTAATTGTGTCAATGGGGACGGAGATTTTTGACAATCATTTTGTGCAATGTTGAAGAGATGGAAAAAATAAATTTAAATAATCACAAAATAAACCTATCCTGCATAATATATACAAAAATTATGTAGGAGGTTTATTTTTTTATGGATTATGAAATAATGATGAACGGAATTGTAAAGATAGGGCAAATGGCTCCAGATTTTGAGGCAATGTCAACACAAGGAAAAATAAATTTAAATGATTATAAAGGAAAATGGGTAGTACTATTTTCACATCCAGGAGACTTTACACCCGTAAAGTCTTAATCTTTGGATGAATATATGAAAACGCCTGATATTGCTGATAAAAATCGGTGTCGACAAGTTGGTCTAAAATGGAATAAAAATGGCACAAAATCGATCGTGAGGCGATTGAGTTCCTTTCTTACCCCTATTAACAAATGTGTTAATACCTATAAACAAAATAGGACAAGACCTATTAACACAGATGTTAAAGATATAATAAAGAATAATAATAAAGATTATAATAGCTGGAGATACAAAAGTGATAGAGATTTTACTAATTTTGATTTTGATAGATTTTATGCAAATAATTTTTAGAGATAACTTTTGATGAATAAGATTAAATTTATAGAAAATAAATTTAATGAATTTTATATAAGTAAAAGAAAACCGAGAAGATCCACTAGGGATTTTCTCGGTTTCTCATTTGATGGTTTTAGCCAATTTTTTTCATAATCTCGCAAAAGATTTCATCCTTATTTTCAGCAAAAAGTTTTATTGCTTCATCAAAAGGCAGTTTCATATATTTTTCAATAGACAAAACTGTTTCTTCTTTCTTTGCCATACCTTTGCTTATCATAAGTCTAAGCTTAATATCATGAAGTTTTTCGCAAACCAATTTTGCTATTTCTTCATTACTGATATGCTTTTTTAGCTCATTTGCAAGATATTCGCATTCCATATAATCGATTGGACTACAAGAATTCAAAACTGGAATCAAATACTCAAAACGTTCTTCGGGGTCATCCCAAGATTTTCTTGTAGAATATTTAATCTTAAAAATTTTGCATTCTTTGAAAATATGAATACGAGTGCGAGCAGGACCATAAAGATTAATTACTGAATATACCTGATCATTGGTTAAGATAGCATTTTCAACATTTATTGAACTTTTAAAGTCATAATATATCGAAAAATATTCGTCTATGCCTTTAAATACATTTTCAGCAAACGTCACTGCAAATATCTTATTTGAATGATCTTTAAGTGCATAAATCATACCATTGATCAGTTTATACCAGTATTCTTCATTAGATCCTCTTGTTTCCATTTCAAATTCATAAGCATTAGAGCTAGGACTTCTAATAGAATAATCTATATTTCCTAAATTTTTACTATCACTATTATAAAGTGAAATGCTTGTCTGAGTGAACTCGGGTGAAAACATATTATAAGGATTAGGACCATAGCGATTAATTCTTATGGTCTGAGTGTCATTAATCTTTATTGAAAACCTATCATAATAAACTTCATCATACCAGAGAGAAAGTGTAGTTTCTCTCTTATGAGTATCTGAATAATTAATGATATGATTAATGAACTTTTCTTCACAACTACCATAACTTAAAAGTTCAGAACTAGCTGAAAACTCTGCATAAAAAGTAGAATTATTTTTTCTGCAAAGAATTTCAATACTTGGAATTTTGTTATCAAAAGATTTAATCTCATAGTCTGCAAGATTTTCTTCATCTAAGGGTAATTTGAAAAGTTTAGCTAAATCTGCAATAGTAGCAGTTCCATCTGTTCTCTCTCCAGTGTACCTTTTGTAAGTACGCTTAACTACTCGTTTTAAGTAGTCAATTTTTCTTTGGTTATACATAATTTCCTCCTTGTAATACTCGGAGGACTGTGCCTCCGAAAATTTATTTTCAAAGGCAACAATCAAAATATTGTTACAGGCTTTATTGTATCATATATTTACATAATTTTCAAGAAATAGAAAACAAAAAGAGAAACCGAAGTTCCTCTCTTTGCTTTTACAATTATTTTTTTAACTCAGTAAGTCTTATCTTTGCAGCTTGAGTTACATCCGCATCCTCATCATTTAAAAATATATTTACTAAAGCTTCTGTGTCGGTAAGTCTCTCTACTGCAGCCTCTCTTACATTCCAATCATCATCATTTAAAGCAACTTGCTTTATTATTTCCTGGTCAATAAGTCTTTTTATTGCTCTCTTTCTTACCAACCAATACTCATGTGTTAGAACAAGTTCCCGAAGTTCTTCCTGAGTCATAGAGTCATAATTGTAATTCATATTTTCCTCCTTACAATAGCTCGGAGGATTGTGCCTCCGAAAAATTTTTTCAAAGGCAACAATAAAAGTTTTGTTACGACTTTTATTATACCATATGTTTACATAAATTTCAAGAATTAATAAATTATATTAAAACTACTTGAAAATAATAAAAAACAGAGTTAACATCACACATCAAAGGTGGTGAGAAAATGAAAAATAATGAATTAGAAAATATTTTCAAGAAAGATTCTTTTGATGTTCTGCAAAAAATATTTAATTATATGGCAGAAGACTTAGCACAAACAAACGAACAAAATATTAAAGACTTAGAAAAGATAGATAATGAATTAAATGAAAAAGTTGAATTATTAAAACAAGAATTTGAGTCAGTAGATGAAAACAAAAAGAATAATATTTCAAAAGTTCTATCAGAATATATTTGTGCAAGAGATTATATAGGAGCCTATTATAATGAAAAGTATTTTAAAGAACGGAGTTAAAATAGGAGTAAAGCTAATTTTAGAAACAATAAAATAAAGTTATAAGCAAGTGTGAATTTATGAACTGAACCCAAAAAGTTAGACACTTTTTGATTAAGTTTATATTAGGCTACTTTAAGGGAATGAATTCTGTAATTAACAGGGCTCATTCCTTTTAATTTGCCCTTAATCCTTTTATTATTATAGTAATCTATATATTCA
>JAZRRK010000056.1:0-22697 GCA_045650705.1 Clostridia bacterium | reverse complement strand
GATATTCTTTACAAAAGTAGCTTTTTAATTCATAGAATAATAGAAAAAAAGGAACTATAACTACTATTAAAGATATCATATCAAAAACTTGATTTTCAGTTATTTTTGTTAAATGTAAACAAAATATAATACTTGTTATATATATCATTACCTCATTTATTTTTTTTATCATTCTTATCCCTCAATTAAATTTATATATCTTTTAGCGTTTTCTTCCCATGTTAATTTTTTTGCATCATTTTGTCCTCTTTCAATAATGTTTTCTATATCATATTTATTTTCATATATGCCTTTTATTAAATTTTCAATCTCATCTATATCAGATTTTACTAAAAAACCGTTTTTTCCGTGTTTAATAAAACCGTCTATCCCTTCTCCTTTTGTTCCAATTGTAATACATTTATTGTTCATTGCTTCAGCATATACAATCCCAAATCCTTCTGGTGAACTTGGCAGTAAAAATATCTCGCTTTTCCCCATAGCTGAAATCACATCATTATTACTTAAATTCCCTGTAAAAGTAACATTTGTTGCGATATTTAGTTTATCAACTAAATGTTGCAAGTTTATTTTTTCTGGTCCATCTCCAATAATTGTTAAATGAATATTCTTAAAGCTTTTTAGTAATTGATTTATAGATTGTATCGTAATGTGAAAATTCTTGGATTTAACTAAATTACCAACTGAAAGAATTGAAAATTTTTTCTTTTTTTGTATCATACTATCTGTGTTTATTCCATTATATATAACAACAGAATTTTTAATGTTCATGCTTAATAAATTATTTTTCAATTTATCACTAACACATACTGCATAATCTACTGTTTGAAAAACTTCTTTTATGGATTTAATTCCATTTTTATTTTTCAAATTTCTATTAAAACTTGTTCCATGCAAAGTAACTGTTGTAGGAATTCCATATTTTTTCTTTAGGCATTTAGCAGCATATCCCTCTACTTTAAAAGTATGCGCATCCACTAAACATAAGTTTTCTTCCTTTAAAATTTTTCTAAACTTGTTTTTGATAGATAAATAATAAAATATACCATTTAAATTTATTGATGAATTATATAAAAAGTTTGATAATGAAAAAACCTTCTTATAAATAATCTTTACTCCATCAATCATAATTTCTTTTCCTATCTTCTTGATATTTTTCCAGCATTTTTTCTTTTCCCTTTGAAAATTTGATAAAATTGGAATCCATGCAACTGGAGCAAATACTGTAACATTATACCCTAATTTAACTAGTGCCTTTGCATGTTCATGTACAAAACTACAATATGGAGAATTATCATTGTTTACATGTGTTAATATAACTATTGTTTTCTTCCTTTTATTATTACTAGTCATTAATTATTTTCATCACCTTTAATCTCAAATTTTTATAAGTTTTTTTACCTTCCAGCATATTTTCATTAATTTATCATAATTCTTGAAATCTAAATGCTTTCTAATGACACCATCATTTATAATATTATCAAATTCTTCTCTTGTTATATCTATTCTCTGTATAAAATCTGCAATATCTTTTTCTAATAATTCTTTATTATTCGTATATTCATTTTCTTTCAATAGTTGAATAGCATTTTCCCTTTTCATTTGTCCTGCTACGATTAAACTTGAATAGTGTGCTTTACTCTTATTTACTTTAAATTTCACCGGTAATATATAGTTTTGATATAATCTTGTAAATATACTTTCACAGTGTTTTCCTCCATAATACTCAAAACCTATATTATCATGTAATTCTTTTATAGCTTCTTCTTTATTATAATTTATATAATTTAATGGTCTGAATTTCTTTAATCTATCTATATATGGTATTTTAACATATATCTCAAAAAACGATAATGGCTTAAGCTCTTTTAATTTTTGTTTTCCATATTTCTTATGTATATCTTTCAAATTTTTACCATCCATTGCATCAAATCCCCATCTTTTTGGTAATATTGATTCACTTGAATAGTTGCCTCCACTTATAAAATATTTTATGTGATTTTTTAATGCAAATCTATACAAATATGCAAAAAAGAAGTGATCTTGTGGTACATCTTGGTTAATTACCTCTGCTAAAAAATATGCTCTTTGCAAATCAAACATTTCTTTTTCATCAGGTTTAATAATATGAAGTTCTATTCCTAACTTTTTACACAGCAATTCTACATTCTTTGTTGATACTTCTGTATTCCATCCACCATCAATGTGAACTGCTAGCATTCTTACATTATATTTAGTAAGCAAATATGCTGTATAACAACTGTCTATCCCTCCACTTAGACCTAAAATACAATCATATTTTTTATCTTTATTATTTTCTTTCATGTTTTTTATAAAATCTTCAAATTCTTTTTTTCCTTCTTCAGTGTTATGCCAAATTTTATCTTTATTGCTTATTGCTTCTGTGCAATAATTACAATTTCCAACATCATCAAATGTTATGTCAGTGTTTAAATCATCCATCACACATCTTTTACAAATCTTACTCATTATTTATTTCTCCTAATTATATATTATATTTAAATTTTTAACAATTTCTTCCCAAGAAAATTTTTGAGATATATCCCTCATATTTTTTATTTTCTTATCTAAAATTTCCTTGTTTTTTTCAAGTTTTTCTAATAAATTTTTTATATCTTTATAGTCCGTTCCATCCACACTAAATCCTATATCATATTTTTTTACCCATTCTTCCATTAATGAACCTTTAGAAACTATTACTGGTATTTTACAAATAATAGCTTCAAAGAATTTAGTTGGAAGAGCTGTTTCATCATTTTTATTTCCTTTATTATATACAACATATATTAAATCTGAATTAGAATAAAACTTGGCAATTTCTTCGTGTTTAAATGCACCTGAAACTTTTACATTTTTATATTCTTTCTCCATTTTTTTTATATCATTATATAACTCTCCAGAACCATGAATAGAAACTAATACATTATCTAATTCATTTGCTGCCTTTATTAAATTCTTCATTGGTATGAGATGTCTAATATATCCTGCATATGTTATTCTTACATTGTCTGAAATAATGTGTTTTACTTTATTAAATTTTTCTTCTTCTGGGTAATTGGGTAAATATACTAATTTTGCTTTGTTTTTTTTAGTCATGTTTTTTATCTGCTGTTCATTAACATGTATAATTTTATATGCCCTATTCTGTAAAAACTTTACTAGTTTCCTTATGATAGGTGCAATCTTAGCATAACTACCAGTTTCATAAAATTCATGCATATCGAATACTAAATTTGCTTTTTTTATATGCATTAAATATCCTGCCAACATTCCATCTAAGTCATGGCAATGTATAACATCATATATAGAATTATTTTTTCTTATATATTTTTTACAGTCATTTTTAAACTTTAATAGCTTGAATATTTGCTTTAAACCACTTCCATATGAAGAGCTTTCATAAAATCTTGTTATCTTAATTCCATCGACTATCTCGCTTTTTCTATCAGCATATCTATTGTCTCTGTCCCAACAAAGTATTTCAACCTTATTTCCATTTTTTACGAGATATTTTGCTTCTTTATATACTCTTAAATCTGGATCGAATCCATTTGTTAAAATCATTAATATATTCATAAAAGCTCCTTTATTCTATAGTAATTCTATATTTTCTCTATTTTCCATATTCTTCATTGCGTTTCTTGTATCAAAAATTGCTTTTGCATTTTTTTGTATCATTTCATAATCAAAATTGCTATGTGCTGCTGTGAATATTACTATATCAGCATCACTAACTGTTTTTGCATCTATTGCTTCTAATCCTTTATGCATTTGTCCTTTATATTTATATTCTGGTATCCATGGATCATAGAAAATTACATTTGCTCCTTCTTCTTCTAATACTTCTATTACTCGTAATGCAGGGCTTTCTCTGTAATCATCTATATCATTTTTATAAGCAACTCCGAGAACCAATACTTTTGCTCCATTCATTGATTTTTTGAATTTATTACTTAATATTTTACTTGCTCTTTCTACGCAATATTCTGGCATTTTATCATTTACCATTCCTGATGCTTGTATCATTGATGTATGGAAGCCATATTCTCTTGCTTTCCAGTCTAAGTAATATGGATCTAGTGGTATACAATGTCCCCCTAATCCTGGTCCTGGATAGAAAGCTTGGAACCCATATGGTTTTGTTTTTGCTGCATCTACAACTTCCCACATACTAATTCCCATTTTGTTACATAACATAGTAAGTTCGTTTACTAATCCTATGTTTATATTTCTATATGTATTCTCTAATATTTTTTCCATTTCTGCAACTGCTGGTGATGAAACTTCAAATATTTCTGCTCCTAATACTGCTCTATATACTTTTGCTATTACTTCTCTTGCATCTTTTCCAATAGCTCCTACTACTTTAGGAGTATTTTTTGTTTTATATACTGCATTACCTGGGTCTACTCTTTCAGGTGAGAAACCTAGATAAAAGTCTTCTCCACATTTTAATCCTGAACCTTCTTCTAATATTGGTTTAAGTAATTCTTCTGTTGTTCCTGGATATGTTGTAGATTCTAATACTACCATTGTTCCTTTTTTTAGATATTTTGATACAGATATTGCACTGTCTCTTACATAGCTAATATCTGGTTGTTGATGTTCATCTAATGGTGTTGGTACACATATTGCTATAAAATCTACATCTTTTATAAATGAAAAGTCTGTTGTTGCTTTTAACATTCCATTACCAACTAATTCTTTTAAGTCATTATCTACTACATCTCCTATATAATTATGCCCTTCATTTACTAAATTTACTTTTGCTTCTTGAACATCAAATCCTATAGTTTTAAATCCTGCTTTTGCTTTTTCTACTGCTAGAGGTAGTCCTACATAACCTAATCCTACAACTCCCATTTTTAATGTTTTGTCTTCAATCTTTTTTAATAATTCTTCTTTCATTATTATATCCTCCTAATTTTATTATTTTCTATAATATATTCTTTGCCACATTTTTGGCATTTAAAATAATTATCTTTATTAAATTCCATCTTTTCTGAGCATTCACAAACATAATATAATACTTTTGCTGGATTTCCAACTACTAATGCATAGTCTGGAACATCTTTTGTAACAACACTTCCTGCACCAACAAAAGAATATCTTCCTAAATCATGTCCACAAACAATAGTAGCATTAGCCCCTATTGTTGCTCCTTTTTTTATAACTGACTTTCTATATTCATCTTTTCTTTCTATAAAACTTCTTGGATTTATTACATTTGTGAATACACACGATGGTCCTAAAAACACATCGTCTTCACATATAACTCCTGTATATACTGAAACATTGTTTTGAATTTTTACATTATTCCCTATAATAACATCTGGTGAAATTACAACATTTTGTCCAATATTACAATTTTCTCCTATTTTACAATTTTTCATAATATGGGAAAAATGCCATATTTTCGTTCCTTTACCAATACTAGATGGTTCATCTACATAACTTGATTCATGTACAAAATATTCTTTACTTTCCATTTTTACCATCTCCCATATTACTAATAATATTATTACATATATTATTTACTGTTTGCTCATCTAAATATGGGTGCATTGGTATACTTAAAACTGTTTTACTTAAATTTTCACATACTGTTAAATCCTCTAAATTATAGTTGTAATCTTTATAAACTGTTTGTCTATGTAGTGGTGTTGGATAATATATATTAGTTGGTATTCCTGCTTCTTTTAATTTGTTTTGTAACGTATTTCTTTGTTCTTCTGATTCTAAAATTAGAGTATATTGAGCCCAACTACTTTCATATCCTTCTGGAACAAATGGTGTTTTTACATAATCTTTTAATCTATTAGTATACTCGTCTGCCCATCTATTTCTTTCTTTTAGTTCATAATCTTTAAATGCTTTTAATTTTGGAAGTAATATTGCAGCTTGTAATGTATCTAATCTAGAATTTAATCCTACTCTTACATTATCATATTTAAAGCTTCCTTTTCCATGTACTCTTATAGATGTAATTAAATTATATATTTCTTCATCATCTGTAAATATAGCTCCACCATCACCATAACATCCTAATGGTTTTGCTGGGAAGAATGATGTTGTAGAAATGTCTCCAAAACAACAAGCTTTTTTGCCATTAATACTTCCACCAAATCCTTGTGCTCCATCTTCTATTATTTTTAAACTGTATTTATCTGCTATTCTCTTTATTGCTTTATAATCTGCTGGTTGTCCAAATAAATCTACTGCTATAATTGCTTTTGGTGTTAATTTATTTTCAGCCTTTACTTGTAAAATAGCTTTTTCTAATTTTTCTGTATCTATATTAAAAGTTCTTGGGTCTGAATCAATAAATATTGGTGTTGCATTTTGAAGTGAAACTACTTCTGCTGATGCATAAAATGTAAAGCTTGGTACAAATACGGCATCTCCTTCTTTTATGTCTAGCACCATTAATGCTATTGATAATGCATCTGTTCCATTTGCACATGTTGCGCAATATTTTGTTCCAACATATTCTGCTAATTGTTTTTCTAACTCTTTTACTTCTTGTCCCATTATATAATTGCCATCATCTAAAACTTTCTCAATATTTTTACTCATTTCGTTTTTTAGTTTATTGTATTGAGCTTTTAAATCAATAAATTCCATATTATTTAGCATCTCCCTTATCAAATCTTCCTTTAAAATCTAATGTTGAGCATTTATTCAATGGCAATTTTACTGGTCTTCCTTCTGCTGCTGATTTATATATAGCAAGTACTAACTCTAAAGCTCTTTTTCCAGCTTCTGCATCTACTAATGGTTGTTTATTATTTTGTATACTTTCAATTACATTTTTATATAACGGAGTGTGACCAAATCCATATACATTTTTAGGC
Organism: Clostridia bacterium; assembly: GCA_045650705.1. Classification (GTDB taxonomy): domain Bacteria; phylum Bacillota; class Clostridia; order TANB77; family CAG-508; genus UMGS1781. The sequence goes on along the minus strand of JAZRRK010000056.1, from coordinate 15,822 downwards.
ATTTCACTGTTTTTTTGTTTGATTTTTTCTGAATCTTCTGTTTGATTTTGAAACATCCATTCTTCTATTATATTAACTGATTTTCCTCCTGCTTTAACAGTTCCTTTTTGTCCAAATAAATATAGTGTTTCTTCTAAGTTCTTTGGATATATATTTGTTGTTCCCTCTATTATTCCATATGAACCATTTTTAAATTTTACAACTGCAATTCCTAAATCTTCTGCTTGAATATAGTCGTGATTTAGATTGTCTGTATAAGCACAAACTTCTGTAACTTCGTCTCCCATCATCCATCTAAGCAAATCTATATTGTGTATACATTGATTCATTAATGCTCCACCATCTTGTTCCCATGTGCCTCTCCATGGTGCTTGTGTATAATAATCTTGTCCTCTATTCCATCTAATATGTGCTGTTCCATACATCATTTTTCCAAAACTTCCATCTTCAACTGCTTGTCTAATTTTTTGTATTGATTTATTAAATCTGTTTTGATGATTTGCACATACTACTAATCCTTTTTCTTTTGATTTTGCTATTATTTTATCTGCATCCTCTAATGACAATGCTATAGGTTTTTCAATAATTAAATTAGCTCCATATTCTAAACAATCTAAAGCAATTTGTGCGTGTTTTCCACTCTCTGTTGCAATTGCAACTAATTCTGGTTTTTCTTTTTCTAACATTTCTTTATAATCTGTATATCTCTTTACCGGATTATCTTCTAACCCTAGTTTTTGCAATAAAATCTCCATATGTTCTGGAATTATATCACAAATTGCTACAATATCCAAATTATTATTCACTGCTGCTTCTAAATGATTTGGTGCTATTCTTCCACACCCTATTAATGCATATTTCATAAACTCATCTCCTACTCCTTATTTTCTCTTTTAATATTAAATAAATTCCTCCAAAAGTTCCTATTCCATAACTTATATGAAATATAGGATATATTGCTAAAGCTAATATGCTTTTTACTATTCCTTCTTGTCTTATATCTTTTAAGCTAAATATAATATCTAAAACAAAGTACATAAGCAATTCTATTAGAAATAATACATTTAGAACTACATTGTCTAATAATATCATTTCTAATATTCCTACTAATAATGATATTACAAATACAAACGGAATAAAATGTCTCAATTTCATTGAATTAGGACATAAATAATTTGTAAATAAATTCCATCTACCATTTAACATTGCCATTTTTATTAATTTTGATATTGTATTTCTTGGATAATATACTATTTGAATATCATTAAATAAATATATTTTTCCTCCATTTTTTATTATTCTACTATTAAATTCACTATCTTGATTTCTGGGTAATCTCTCATCAAAATATCCTATTTTTTCAAACAACTCTCTTCTAAAAGTTCCAAACGGCACTGTATCAACATATCCACTTTTTGCATCTGTTCTAAATTTAGAGTTTCCCACTCCAAATTTTGATGATAATACATTTGCGATTGTATTCCCTACTATACCTTCACTTTCAGTTTTTATAGTACATCCAACATTATCTGCTCCAGTTTTATTTAGATAATATACGCATTTAGATATATAATTCTCTGGATATACACTATGTGCATCTAATCTTATTATAATATCGTTTACTGATTCCTTTATTCCAATATTTAATGAAATTGGTGTTATTTTTTTTGGATTATCTAATATTTTATAATTAATATTTGTGTTTTCCAAAGTATCTGAAATTAATTTCTTCGTGTTATCTATAGAATTTCCATCAATAAATACTATCTCGATTTTTTCAAAATCATAGTCTTGATTTTGAATAGATTCTACAAATTTCTTTATGTACTTTTCTTCATTATATACTGGTATAATTAATGATACTGTATCCATTATTTCACTCCCTTTGCTATATCACTGTTTTAATACATATTTTCAAATCTTCCAATACATTTGTATTTTCTATATATTCCAAATTCCATTTCATTTTTTCTGGTAGAATTCTTTTTACATAGATATCATCAATTTCTTCACCATTTTTTGTATGTTCTTCTATTATTTCATCTTCATCTCTGAATTTTATACTTGCCATAGATGTTACTCCAGCAGGCATTAATAGTGTTGCTTTCATTTCATCTGTATACATTTCTACATATTTTTTTACTTCTGGTCTTGTTCCAACAAAAGACATATCTCCTATTAAAATGTTTATTAATTGTGGTATTTCATCTAATCTACATTTTCTTATTTTACTTCCTACTCTTGTAATTCTATTATCTTCTTGTGTGGTCACAAGCGCACCTATTTGATCTGCATTTTGCACCATTGTTCTAAATTTAAATATTCTAAATACTCTACCATATTGTGTTATTCTTTCTTGTCTGTAAAACACTGGTCCTTTTGAATCTATTTTTATTATAAGTGCTAAAATTAACATAATTGGAGATAAAACAATTAGCAATATTAAAGATAAAATTATATCTAACACTCTTTTTATAACTAAACTCATTCTCTTTTTGTTTAGAATATCATAATATTTTTTTACTACTGAATTCTTTATATCTTCAGGTATGTCTTCATATTTTTTTAGAATCATATATTATACTCTCCTAATATTTCAACAAAATTATTAATTATATATTCTACTTGCTCATCTGTTAATAATGTATATAAAGGTAATGTAATTTCTCCTTTATAGAAATTATAGCTGTTTGGATAATCCTTTATATCAAATCCTAGTTTTTTATAAGCAGTTAATAATGGTAATGGCTTGTAATGAACATTTGTTGCAATTCCTCTTTCTGCCATTTTCTTTATTATTTCATTTCTTGTTGGTTCTTCTATACCATTTATTTTTGTTATAAATAAATGACCTGATGAAACAGCATTTGTTTTTTCATCTTTATGCTTTAATGTTATCACATTATGTCCTTCTAACGCTTTTTCATATTTTTCAATTATTTCATGTCTTCTTTTTAACATTTGCCCGTATCTATTTAATTGTGCAAGTCCTATTCCTGCCATTATATCTGTCATATTGCATTTATATGCTGGTTCTAGTATATCATATTCCCAAGCCCCTAATTGATTTTTATGTAATGCATCTTTTGTCTGTCCATGTAAGGATAAAATCTGAAATCTCTTATATATCGCTTCACTATCTAAATTTTCGAATTTTTTCCAAGTTACAGCTCCACCTTCTGCTGTAGTTAAATTTTTAACTGCATGGAATGAAAAACTTGTAAAATCCGCAAATTCTCCTGCCTTTTTATTTTGCTTAGTTGCTCCTACTGCATGAGCATCATCAGCAACAATTATAACTCTTCCTATTTTTTCTTGAATTTCATTGTTTGGTTTAAATAGTGATTTCTTTCTTTCTACTATTTCTATAATTTTATCAAAATCGCATATTACTCCTGCAATATCTACTGGAATAATTGCTTTTGTTTTTTCTGTAATTGCTTCTTCTAATTTTTCATAATCCATTTCTAAATTATCTTTTTGTATATCCACTAATACCGGAGTTGCTCCTACATGGCAAATTACACTGCATGATGCTGTGTATGTATATGCTGATGTTATTACTTCGTCGCCTTCTCCTATTCCTAACATTCTTAAAGTCATTTCCATTGCTGCTGTCGCTGAATTTAAGCATACTGTTTTATCTGTATTACAGTATTTACTTAATTTTTCTTCAAATAACTTTGTTTTTGGTCCTGTTGTAATCCATCCTGATTTTAGTGCTTCTACTACTTCTTTAATTTCGTCTTCGCCAATATCTGGTGGAGAAAATAATATATTCATTTTTTCATTCACTCCTACATTATATATATTAAATACACTATATTTTTATCACAGTATATTATACATTATGTTATTATAAAAATACAATAGATTTTTTTACATTTTTTGATTTTTTTGTTAATATTTTGACCAAAATTTATAGTTAATTGTTTTATGTTAATTTCGCATAAAAATAAAGAAGTAATTTCTTTATTTGAAATAACTTCTTTATTCTTTTTATTATTTATCTTTTTAACCAATTAATTATATCTTCAACAATAATTATTAAAAGTATCATTATAAAAATTCCTGTTAAGACTCCTGCTGTATCTATTCCTACATCGAATAATCTGGGGCCTCTTCCCGGAATGAAACCTTGATGTATTTCGTCTGATATCGCATATCCAAAACCAATAAGGAAACTCCAAATTAGCTTATATATATTTCTAATTTCAAATGTGCAGAAAAATCCCATAACTGAAAACCCTAGTATAGTATATATGCCAAAATGAGCTAACTTTCTAATAATCGGTTCTAATCTAGCAACATATCTTATTCTATCACTCGTTGTAATAGTTTTTATCTTTGAAAATATATCAACTATAAAATTCGTAACTCTTTTACTTATAGAACCAGATAATTCTCCATCCTGCGCTGAGAATTGAAATATTACATAAAATGTTGCTAGTAGCATTGCTATAAAAATTATTCTCTTTAATATTAATTTCTTTTTAAACTTAATTTGACGACTCATTATATTTATTTCCCTCTATCTTATACTATTTTTTATTGCATATATTTTATACTTTTTAAATGATTTCGTCAAGTCAGATTACATTTCTACTACTATCTCATATATTCCACCATTTCCGTTTAATTCTATTTGTTTTTCTTGAACTTCTCTTCCGTTTAAAATAAATTTAGAAACACCTGTGTTTTTTGCTTCTGAATTTTTCACCTTTATATTATATATACTACTTTTGTACCTATATTTTATACTATATTCTTTCCACTCTTTTGGTATGCAAGGCTCCATTTTTAGTATTCCTTTTTTTATGTTTAATCCTAGTATGTTTTCTATTCCCGCTTTATAGAACCAACTACTTGAACCAGTATACCATGTCCAACCACCTCTTCCTGCTAATCCTTCTGCTCCATATATATCTGCCGGAATTACATATGGTTCAACTTTATATTTAATTGCTGTTTCTTTTGTTCTTGAATGTTCTATTGGGTTTATCATTCTATAATATTCTACTGCTTTATCTCCAAATCCTAATTTTGTGAATGCTATTATTGCCCACATTGCTGCATGTGTGTATTGTCCTCCATTTTCACGTACTCCTGGCAGATATGCTTTTATATACCCTGGTTCCATTTTTGTTTTATTAAATGGTGGATCTAAAAGTTTTATTATTCCATTTTCTTTATCTACAAGATGATTTTCTAAACTTTCCATTGATATATATTTTTTATCATTATCTGCTGCTCCTGATATTACTCCCCAACTCTGAGATATACTGTCTATTCTACATTCTTCATTTTCTATACTACCTATTGGTTCGCCTTCATCTGTAAATGCTCTTTTAAACCATCTTCCATCCCATCCTACTAAGTTTAATCCTCTTTTTAAATCTTCCTGTACTTTTTTATATTTTTCTACTTTTTCTAAATCTCCTCGTTCCGCACATATTGGAATAAATCTAGTTAAAACTTCATATATAAAGAAGCCCAGCCATACACTTTCTCCCTTTTGCTTATTTCCTACTGTATTTAAACCATCATTCCAATCCCCTGAGCCAATTTTAGGTAAACCATTTTCTCCAAAGTTTAATGATTTTTCTATTGCTTTTATACAGTGCTCATAAATTGTTCCTTTTGTGTTCGAAGTTGGATAATAGTCATATCTTTCATCTGTGCCTTCTTCTAATGGTTCTCCTTCTAAATATGGTGTTTCAATATCTAAAATGCTATTGTCTCCTGTATATTCTATATATTCACTTAACGTATAGCAAAGCCATAATAAATCATCAGAAAATCTGGTTCTTATTCCTTTTTCTGTTTCTTCATGCCACCAATGCTGTACGTCTCCTTCTATAAACTGATGTCCTGAATGCATTATTATTTGCTTTTTCATTAGTTCTGAATCAATATATTTTACACCTAAAGTATCTTGTAACTGATCTCTAAATCCTATTGCACCACCTGATTGATAATATCCGCTTCTCGCCCACAATCTAGACACTATAGTTTGATAAATCGCCCAACCATTTAGCATTATATTCATAGATTCAATTGGTGTTTTTACTTGAATTCTTGTTAATAACTCATACCAAAATCTTTTTACGTTGTTTAGTTCTTCTCTTGCATTTGATATTTTAGAATACTTATATGCCATATTCTTAGCATCTAGTAAATTATCTTCTTCTCCTAAAAACAACACTATTTCTCTATTTTCATATGCTTCTAGTTCAAGCTCTATTTCTAGTGCAATACACGAATTTTCTCCCAAACCACTTTGATTACTTAAGCTTACTGCATCTATTGCTCGTGGATTTTCAATACTTTTGTCTCCAATAAATTCATTTTTACTTCCTGTAAAAGATTTTATTTTTTCATTACTTCCTGCATATATAATATTTCCTTTAAACTCATTTGTATATAAGTTTTGTGCTGTTACAACATTATTTTCCATTTGTACATTGATATATCCATTAGTTTGTATCTCATCTTCTCCTAATACTGGTTTTATATAATATAATATTTTTAGTAACTTTCTTTCTCCTGAAGCATTTTTTAGTTTTAAAATACTTATCTTTATTTTATTTTCTTTAGCAACAAATGTTTCTACATCTTGAATTATTTGATTTTTTATCGTCTTTAAATTTACATATCCAAAACCATATTTTAAATAATATTCTTGTGGATTATTTGTTATATTTTCACATAGACTCCAATGTTCTCCTGTTTCTTTATTTTTTATATATATTATTTCTGATGGGATATCTATATTAGCACTATTATTCCAAGCTGATATTCTATTTAGTCTACTATTATCACTCCATGTAAATCCTCCTAGATTTTGTGTTATTACTGTTCCGAAATTTGGATTAGCTAAAATATTGCTCCACGCCGTTGGAAGTTTATTATATTTATTTATTTTAAATCTATATTCTAGTCCATCTTCTGTAAATCCGCCAAAGTCATTATAGTATTTTAAATCGTTATATTCTTCTGGTAAACTTTCTATTTCTTGATTAAAAATATATGGTGTTCTAGTTTCTTCCCCTATATTGTTTATTTTTTCTTGGTAATCATCTTCCAAATCTTGTAGCTGTAATGTAACATTTCCTAATGCTGCATTTAATTCTAAATTACTTCTAAATTCTAATAATTCTATATCCTCTTTAGAAATTTCTTTTTCATTTATTACAAATATTCCACCAAATTTATTTTTTAGAAAGGCTAATTGTCTATTTTGTATTTCATTTTCTACTTCAAATTTTATAAAATGTTCATAACTATTTTTTTCTTCGTTTAATATAACTAAATCTATTTTGATATTTTTACTTCTAAAAAATTCAAAAGCTTTTAAAACGTCTTTTATTACATACATATCATTTACATCTTTTATTCTTACTAGTAATATAGGTAAGTCTCCCGATATACCAAATTTCCATAATTCACTTTGTGAATATACTCTATGTGGTAATTTTTCTAATGTTTGTTTTCTCATAGGATTTTGGAATATTAAATATGATAATATCTTTTGATATTTTTCTATATCCTTGCCTTTTAATCCTAAATATATTGTTTCTGCCTCTATTTTTGCTCTAGCTAATTCAAATGTTTTTGATATAGTATTTGTATTAGAATATACTTGTAGAGCCTCTTTTACTACTTCTTCTTTATAAGCTGAAGATATTACTAAGTCTAGTATTATACTCTCCCCTGGTAATATTTTCACTGTCTTTTTTATTGCTAAAACTGGATCTGTTGATAATCCTAAATTCTTTGAAAATGGTCTTGACTCTTTTATTGCTTCTGGTATATTTATATTTCCTTTTCCTACAAATTTCTCTTTATCTATTTCATATTGTACATCTCCAATAGTTTCATTTTCTGTATATAAATTTACTCCTACAAACATCTCTTTTTGTTTAGGGTCTCTCTTTTTTCTTTTTATTAATATACTTCCATTCTCAATTTCTTTAAATATTAAAAATAGATTATTAAATGCTGTATGTGCATAATCTTGTATACTACTTGAAAGTACTGGTTCAAAATAACTTGTTACTTCTAGTGTTTGAACATTATTCCCATTGTTTGTTAATTCCAGTCGTCGTATTTCTACATTATCTTCTGGTGCTATTGTTATTTTTGTTTTTGTTTCTATAGAGCCATCTATCCTAGAATATTTCGTAACTTCTGGAGCAAATATTACTTTGCTCTTTTTCTCTGGTGTATTTGCCCATATTTGTTTAGAATCTAAATTTTTAATATAAAAGAAAATTCCTTGATTATAATCTGCTGTTTCTTTATATCTATTTATTAGTAAATTGTCTAATTTACTATATCCATTTCCTTGCATATTTGAAACTATTGTGTACTTACCATTTGAAATTACATTTGATGCATTTAAGTTTTGAGTTGATTTTGTATACACTCTTTCTGTATAGTTTTCATAATCTTTTAATTTTAATCTTTGTACTTTTTCTTTCTTTTCTTTTGTTATTATTGCTTTATCTGGCATACGCTCTTGCAATAAAATATCTACTGCTTCTATTTCAGGATTGTTACTAAATCTTTTTATTAATATATCTTTATTTATTAAGTTATTTATAGATAATAGAATTAGTCCTTGATGATGTGCCATATATGTTTTTACTGCTTCATAGTTTTTCCCATATTTTAATCTGGACATCGTATAATCAATTGATTCATAAAACCCGTATTCACCATACATTTCTTGTTTTTCTAAATTCTTAAGGTTATTTATAGCTGATTTTGCATCATATATCATACTTAAGAATACTGCGTATGATGATACAACCATATCTTCTTCAAGACCTCTTTTTAACCCTAACCAAGGTATTCCAAAAGCCTTATATTGATAATTATTATTCAAATCTCTTAGATTAAATGCCGCTTCCGAAACTCCCCATGGTATTCCTAGTTGTTTTGCATATTCTTTTTGACTCATAAGCATAAATCTACAAGATTCATCTAACAGACTTCCTTTGTATCTTCTTATATTTACATTTGGCATTAAATATTCAAATGCGGTTCCAGACCATGATATTAGACCTTTATATTTATTTAAATTTGTTAGTGTTCTACTTAAGCTATTCCAATGCTTTGCTGGTACATCTCTTTTTGCTATTGCTATCAAGCTAGCTTGTCTTGCTTCTGATGCTAATAAATCATAATATGAGTCTGTTAATTTGTTTTCTTCAACATTAAATCCTATTGAAAATAAGCGTTTTTTATAATCATATAATATAGAAAAATCTGTATTATTTATAATATTGTCTATTATACCTATAATTACATCTCGTTCTTCATCATTTACTTTCGCTATAATAAATTGTTTTAATGTATATAGATATCCTATAAAATTTCCACTGTCTACTGTTGAAATATATCTTGGTATTAATGGTTCTAAATTTAAAGTATTATACCAATTATATAAGTGCCCATTCCACTTTTGTAATTTTTCTATTGTTTGTAACATCTTTTTTATTAAATCAATACATTCATCTAGCTCAATAAATCCTAAATCGTAACTTGATGTTACTGCCAGCAAACCTAACCCTATATTCGTTGGAGATGTCCTATGTGCGACCTTTTCTTTTCTATCTTCTTGATAATTATCTGGTGGCAAGTAGTTATTTGTTTCATTTATATTTTCTTTAAAGAATTTCCATGTACGTTTTCCTATTTCTATACAATATTCTATATCTTCTTTTTTTAATGTTTCTATTTGAGATATTTCTTTTTCTTCTCTACTTATATACCATGCAATTAATGGTGCAATTGAAAATAATATACCACTTACAATAAATGATATTTTTGCATATATTACACCTAGAGCTATTAATACAAGTCCTGATAGTAGATTTGCTATCATATTTTTGTAATATGAAAATAAAGTATTTTTACTTTGTCTTTCTGCTTCTTCTGATGTCATCCATTCTAATAAATTTTCTTTTGATATATTTAATCTATATATTGTTTTTGATATTGCATTTAGCATAGAATATGCTTTATTTGGTATAAAAATTAATTCTAAGAATCCTCTTATTATGCTTGATTTTATCCCACTTACTGTTTTTATTATATTCTTGTGTGCAGATACAAGCTCTGAATTTATATTTTTCTTAAATATAATATAATTTATAATATCTAAGATTGTAGGTATTGATATAGCGATTACTGAAAGTATTGTAATTAACGAATTTGGTAGATTGTTTAATTCTAAAATAACTGATATTATTAATAAAATTGCTGATATGAGAGGTAATATACTTCTTCTAAGATTATCTAATATTTTAAATTTCGATAGTGTATTTAAAGGATTTGCTTTTTTACTTCCATTTTTTATTGTAATTACTTTTTTTAACCACCCTGCTATTTGCCAATCTCCTCTAACCCATCTGTGCATTCTAGCTACATAGCTACTATATTTAAAAGGAAAGCCATCTAGTAGTAATATATCTGATGCTAAGCCACATCTTAAATAACTTCCTTCAAGCAAATCGTGACTTAATACTTTGTTTTCTGGTATTTCATTACATAGTATTTTATCAAATAATTCTAAATCATATATTCCTTTACCAGTAAAAATTCCTTCGTCAAAATTATCTTGATAAATGTCTGAAATTGCATTTGTGTATGAGTCTATACCTCCAGCTCCTGCATATACTTTTGTGAATAAGCTTTTCCTGCTAGAAATTAAATCTATTCCAACTCTAGGTTGTATTAATGCATGGCCATCTACTACAATATTCTTATTTTTATCTAATACTGGCTTATTTAAAATATGGGCCATTGTACCTATAAGTTCTTTTGCTGTTCCTAATACTAAATTTGTATCTGCATCTAATGTTATTACATATTTTATATCTAGTTTCTGTTTTATTGTATTTACTCTAAATTCATTCTTACCTGTTAACAATAGTTCATTAAATTGGCAAAGCATACCTCTTTTTCTTTCCCAACCTAAAAAACATTTTTCTTTACTATTCCAAATTCTATTTCTATATAGGAAATAAAATTTTTCTTTATTATCCTTTGCATATTTCTGATTTAATCTCTTTGTCTCTTCTTGGCCAGCTTTTATTATTTCTTCATCAAATGGCTCTATTTCATTTTTTGAAGAAGTGCAATCTCCAAGTAGTGTAAAATATATATTTTCTTCTTTATTGGCTAAATAATATACTTCCAGTTTTTTAAATAATTCTTTTACTTTTTCTTTGGAATTTATTATTGTAGGTATTACTACCATTGTGCGATATTTGTCTGGAATTTCCTCTGTTAAAGCAAGTTTTGGTAATATTTTTGGACTTACAATTTTTCCTAAAATATAGTTTATTATTTGTATACATATTTCTGAAATAGGTATTATTCCAAGAATTGATACTATAACTGCAATAGGTAAATTAATTTTCCTATATACGTGTATTCCAAGTAAAACTGATAATATGGTCGTAAGAATATATATTGATGAAATATATATAGTTTCCTTTTTTTGCTTCTTATGTGTTTTTAATCCTAACTCATTTTTTAATATGTTTTGTCCTCTTCCTATTAGGTAATATCCTATATGTTTCTTTTTTTCATGTTTTACTTTCTGAGCAAGTTCTATTGTCTTTTTTGTTATATATATTTCAGACATTTTTGTTTTTTCTGATAGTTTTTTTATAGTATTTCTATAATATTCTTTTGTTTTATAATCCATTTGTTCATAAATACCTGCTGGGTCTTGTCTTAACAACTCTTCAACACCATTTATTTCTTCAAACAAGCTTAAAAAATTAATTCTAGAAATTTCTCTTATACTTGTTATACTATTTCCTATAGAAACTTTTTGAATAGCAATATCAAAGTGTTCTTTTCGTATTACTTCAGAAATTGTCATTCCCATTTTATTAACTTGTTCTTCTAAAATATTTAAATATGGTATTCCATTTTTTCCATATTTTTTCAATTTGTATGACAAATACTCAATATATGGATAGCTTGAATTTTGATATATCTTTGTGTTTTCTCGTATTTTTTTAAATTCTTGTTTATTAGATTCTTTTTTTTCTATTAATCTTTCTACTATTTCTTCTACTTTATATTTCTGTATCTGGCTCAAATATATTTTTTCACAAATTGTTCGTATGTTTTCTATTATTGCAATATTTAAGTATATTGGCAAATTCCATATTTCTTCCATACTTAATGTTTTTTTCTTTTCATAAGCAGATAAACATAATTTTAATGTTTCTTCATCAATTTTATTATCTGTGTATGCAACTATTTCTGTTGCTAATACATATATTCTTGCAAATCCTTTATACATACCATTTGCAATACTTGGAGAATTTTTATATTTTTTCTCTGTTAATTCATTCTTTATGTTTTTTATTGTTTCTTCTATAATATAGAAATTATCTAAAAGCCATTCTCCTGCTGGATAAATGCTAATTTCTTTTTTAATCTGTTCATTTAGCAAATCATATGTTTTTTGTATGAATTTAAAATTTTCATTTATTCTATACATTGGATATGTTCCAATTGTACTATTTCTAGCAATCTCATAATTAGATGCAATCTTTTCCATATATGACTGAATTTGCTCTCTATCTAGCATAATTCCTTTTATATTTAAATATCTATTCTTTTCTTTTAAACCCAAAACTCTCACTCCTAAAAGTATGTAATTTATACATATTTTTACCAGAAAGGTAGGTTTTATTCGTAAACATGTGAAAAAAGCAAGATGGCACAATCTTGCTTTTAAAATTTTTATTCTTTACTATATTTTTGTTCCCAAATAGCATGTGTAAGAGGAAGACCTGTTTCAGGGTCAAGCATAACTGTAAATCCAGTTTCTTGTCCACAAGGTTTAAGATAAAGTACATCTGTTGTTTCTTCACAATAAATTGTTGCAACAATCCTCTCACTATGATCATATAGATGTTTTACTATTTCTATATCAAACTTTGCCATAAATATAAACCTCCAAAAATTAAATTTAATATATTTGAAAATAACTATCTGTGCCAATAGTTTAATTAAAATGAAAACACGAGGTTATCTAAAAAATAATGATATTATTTTATCACAGATTAACATAATTTGCAAGTGGGACACGGGGACGGAGTTTTTGTCCCTAGGGTTTGAGCACTATTGCATTTTTCTTGAAAGTGTGATATATATGTATATATTTATTCAGAGCAATACTCTTATATGCTCACAATAAAATTTGTTTCGAAATATTTCTTTCGTATATAATCTGTTTTTATCTAGGAGGAAATTCACATGCCACGTTTAGCTAGAAAATATCTTGAAAGCCCTTTTCTTCATATTATAATTCAAGGAATAGATAAATCATACATATTCCAAGAAAATTCCCTGAAAACTGCTTATAAAACCATTCTTAAGAAAAATATTGAATCTTTAAATGTAGAAGTACTTGCATATTGTATAATGGATAATCATGTTCATCTCTTATTATATGGAGAAAATACTAATGAAATAGCCAAAATCATGCACAGAACAAATACTTCATACGCTAGATTATATAATAAAGTTAATCAAAGGGTTGGTTATGTTTTTAGAGATAGATACTATGTTCAAATGATATTAAGCGAAAAACAGTTATATAATTGCATTGCATATATTCATAAAAATCCTTTGAATGCAGGAATGGTCAAACATTTAAAAGACTATAAATATTCAAGTTATATTGAATATATTGATAAAAGAGATTTTATAACAGATAATAGTGTGAAACTAGTTTTTGGCAATTTAAACAATTACCTAGATATATTCAACGAAATTCATCGAATAAACAATATTGAAGATATAAAGGATATAGTTGAAGAACCTAAAAATCCTAAAACTATATTAAATGATTATTTAAAGGATAAGTCCAAAAGTTTAGATGAAATAAAACTTGATAAAAAATTATTAGGAGAATTACTAATTAAATTGAGATTTGATTCACGGATTATCTTTGAGAGATATGGAAACTCTTCTAAATATTAATAAGAATAAGTTACATAGAATAATAAATCAAGGTTTGTGTAGATGAATACACAAACCTTGATTTATTTAACGGCAAACCCTAGGGACAAAAACTCCGTCAGACTGTCTGAAAATTAACCAGAAATTTTGTAGGGGCGTGCATTGCACGTCCGAACTTCGAAGCAATTACTGAAAAGAAAATAATTCAAGCAATTTATTATATTTGTTTGAATTATTTTCTTGTCTTAAGGCTTTGATTGCCTCTATTATATCTTTTATATATTTTATTTTGCATACTCGTTTTATGTTGTATACTAAAAAGTGCATGAAAGATTCACCTTTTACTTTCTCATTTCCTCGAAGTAAAAAGTATGTAAATCCTAAAGCTCTCTTTACAGTTCCAAATACATGCTCAACTATCATTTGTCTTGTATGGTATAAATCCATGTTTTCAATTTGTCTAGCTTTGGCTTCTTCTAAATATTTATCATTTGCTGTTTTGTGAATAGCCTTTCCATTTTTACTAGATGTACAAAGTTCTCTGTTAGGACATTCTTTGCATGCTTTTCTGTTTATGTATTTTATTTCTTTAATTCCTGTTTTATGTAATGTTTTCCCCATTGGGCATACATAGTAATCATTTTCTTTATTATACTTAAAATCTGTTCTTTGATATCCTTTGTTTCCTTGCTCTTTTGGGCTTGATACTATTGTTGTTATATTAGTTTCTGCACATTTTTTTAATTCTTCACCATTCCAATATCCCTTGTCTGCAAGTGCTGTTATCTTATCTACTCCTAATTCTGTTTTGGCTTGTTTTGCTATATTACTAAGCTGCCCTTGGTCTGCTGGACAACTTGTTACATCTGCCGTTACCACTAGATGAGCTTTATTATCTACTGCTATTTGTACATTATGTGCTATATCTGTACCATTATTATTTGCTTTCATGTGTCTAGAGTCTGGATCTGTTAATGATATTTCCCCTTCTTTTTCTACCTGTTCTTTTAGTGCTTCTAGTTCTTTTAGCCTTTGCTGTGCTTCTTCTATTTTTTGTTTGATTTCTGTTTTACTTGCTGTTACTTTATTGTCTTTTTCTTCTGAATCTTCTTTATCTAAAATTGCTATGTACTTTTCTATATTTTCCTCATAATATTTTATCTGTTTTTCTAGTTTCCCCTTTGTGTAATTTTTTCTTCTCCCATTATTTGCTCTAAACTTTGAACCATCTATTGCCACTATTTCTTTTCCTATTAATTCTAATGAATCACATAATATTGAGAATTCTTTAAATACTTTTTTCATACTTTTTATATTATCTTTTCTAAAATCTGATATGGTTCTAAAATCTGGTTTTAGTTCATTTATCAACCAAAATACTTCTATATTTCTTTCACATTCTCTAGCTAATTTTCTCGAAGAACGTATTCCATTAAAATATCCATAAAGATACAATTTTAATAGATCCTTAGGATTATATGAACGTCTTCCCGCAGCTTGAGCGTTTCTATTTGCATTCTTAAAATTTAATTCTCTTAGATCTAAGCTATCAACAAATACTTCTAATACTCGTACAGGATTATCTTCTGATATCATTTCATCATAACAAGTTGGTATCAAACTATATTGTTTTGTGTTTATTTTACCTTCTATATATCCACTCATAAAAACACCTCAAACTATTTATTTTCTAGACTTATTTTATCACAAAACAAGCTAAATTTATATAGTTTGAGGTTAATTATATTTGGTAATTTCTTCGAAGTTCGGACGTGCAATGCACGCCCCTACAAAATTTCTGGTTAATTTTCAGACAGTCTG
>JAZRRK010000055.1:0-99228 GCA_045650705.1 Clostridia bacterium | reverse complement strand
TCCTTTAATTATAATACACTTATTATTAACTTTATTGTTGGAACTCTTGCTATATTTTTACAAGCATATGTTGAATGGTTATATATTGATTATCTTCCTTTTGTTTTAGTTCTTACTTCATTAATTATTTTAATAGTTTATTTTTCTATAAGTTTATTTAGCTTATTTAGAACTAGTCAATTAGAAAGAACTAAAATGTTACTTGAAGAAGAAAAACTTTATAACAAAACATTAAATACTTTACATGATAATATTAGAGGTTTTAAACATGACTTTAATAATATTGTACAAGCAATTGGTGGCTATATTTCTACTAATAATATGGATGGATTAAGAGTATATTATAATGATTTATTAAAAGATTGCCAAGTTAATAATAACTTAGCAGTTTTAAATCCTGAACTTATTAATAATCCTGCTGTATATAGTTTATTAGCAGACAAATATTATAAAGCTGAAAAACTTAATATTACAATAAATTTAGAAGTTTTTATGGATTTAAGTAATTTAAATATTAAAATGTATGAACTTGCTAGAATATTAGGCATTCTTTTAGATAATGCAATTGAAGCAGCATCTAAATGTGATAAAAAAATAATAAATATTACTTTTAGGAAAGATAAAAATCGTAATAAGGATTTAATTATTATACAAAATACTTATATTAATAAAGATATTAACATAGATAGAATTTTTGAAAAAGGTTATACTTCAAAGAAAGATGATGAAATTAATAAAAGTCATGGCTTAGGTTTATGGGAAGTACGTAAATATTTAAAGAAACATGCAAATTTAGACTTATTTACTACTAAAAATCAAGAATTCTTCACTCAACAATTTGAAATTTATAATTAGTATATTACAAAAAATACTGACTTAAAATAAAGTCAGTATTTTTTAATACTTTTTTATTAATCTTTTTTTATTAAAGATGCTGGCATTTTTGGTTGGTGCCAAACAAGCCAGAAATAGCTAGCTGTATTTGTTGATTTAGCATATTTTTCAGCTAATTTTGCTAATAACTTTGTCATAGTTTTCCCCCCTTTTTTCTTATGTTTTTATGTAGTTTTAATAGTGTTCTTTTAATTATTAGTTTCTATTTCTTTATTTTTGTAATATTCTTCATATCCATATTTATTATTAGTTATTTTATAAATTGCTCTACTAATTGCAATTGATTGAAAAAATGTTCCGATTAGTAATATATTAGAAATAACTGTATTTTTTATAAATATTGATGCACCTAAACCTATTGACATAATTATGT
Source organism: Clostridia bacterium (assembly GCA_045650705.1). GTDB lineage: Bacteria > Bacillota > Clostridia > TANB77 > CAG-508 > UMGS1781. The sequence goes on along the minus strand of JAZRRK010000055.1, from coordinate 97,961 downwards.
AAGATAAAATTTTCTTTATTCTTCTTTCTTTTTCTCTTAAAATAGGTACTGCTTCTGTATCTGCTGGCGCATATAATTTTATCATTATTATTGAAAATGCCCATACTAAAAATGTTAATATATATCTTATATTTTGTTCCAATACTATACTTCTACTTAATATGGCATTTCCAATATAAAATAATGATGTAGCTGTCATACAACCTATATGAGTTTTTAAATGAACTCCACCTGATACTGTTCTATAAGGTAACATAAGTAGTAATGTAATAATTGTTAATTCTAATGCATTCAAAAAATACGCAATTAATATAAGTATTATACTTTTAGGTATTTCTCCTATTAGAAGTTGCAGTCCATAATTTATTATTTCTGCTCTTTCATCATCTATTTCAGGCATTTTTGTTCTAATTCTTAGTGTTAATTTATTACAGATAGTTTCTACCATCTAATCACCTCAAATTTTTACCCTTTTGCTGATGACATTTTATATCTTTAATTATTCTTTTTATTGTTTTTTTATATTAAATATAAAAAATCCTATATGAAAACTTTTAAAATTGTTTTCGTATAGGATTTTAATATTTTTATAAAATTTACATAACTTTTATTTTTCCCATCTTCCATATATACCACAAGGAAGTATAAGATTTGAATTACTCATTGGTAGGCCTATCTCTCCTGATGATATTTTTCCATTATATTTTTTCAGATTAAGTCTTAATATATTACTTAATACTTCTGATGATATACCTGTTGTATATGAATTTATTAGAAAGAATAATGGATTATTACTTAAAACTTTAGTACAAAGTTCTACTAAATCTGATATATTATTTTCAAACTGCCAAACTTCGCCCGATGTTCCTCTTCCATATGATGGTGGATCCATTATTATAGCATCATATGTATTTCCTCTTCTTATTTCCCTTTGAACAAATTTAATAACATCATCTACTATGTATCTTACTGGTCTATCTTGCAATTTTGATGATATTACATTTTCTTTTGCCCATGCAACCATACCTTTAGAACTATCTACATGGCACACTGATGCACCTGCAGAAAGACATGCAACTGTTGCACCTCCTGTATATGCAAATAAATTTAGAACTTTTATTTCTCTTCTTGAACTTTTTATTTTATTTGTCATCCAATCCCAATTTACTGCTTGTTCTGGGAACAATCCTGTATGTTTAAATCCCATTGGCTTTATATTGAATACTAAATTTTTATAGCTAATTTGCCATGAGTTTGGTAAATTATTTTTATAATCCCAACCTCCTCCTCCGCTTCTACTTCTTTTATATACGGCATTAGCTTTTTTCCAGTTTTCAGGAAAACTTTTTTCTTTCCAGATTATTTGTGGATCTGGCCTTATTAATATGTATTTACCCCATCTTTCTAATTTTTCTCCATTTGACATATCTAATATTTCATAATCTTTCCAATTATTTGCTACATTCATTTATTATAACACTCCTATAATTGATTTAATAGGCTAAAAAATGTATATATCAATATGCTATTTATTACTATGCATATACCAAATAAAATTAAGCCTATCATTATTATTCTATTCTCAAAGGACATTTTATGTACCTTTTTTTCCTCAAATCTTGAATTCCAATATTGTTCACTTGTAATATCTATCATAATTGTATCTCCCTTCTCAAAGCCCCTTTAACAAGGGGGCTGTCGGCGTAGCCGACTGGGGGTTCTTTAATATGCTTAAAAAGAACCCTCCGTCAGCCTTCGGCTGCCACCTCCCTTATTAAAGGAGGTTTCTTGTCCTATATTTTAATTATATTCATAGATATTACAATTATGATTATTTTTAATCCAATTTTTTCTTGATAATTCTCGCTAATTCTTCATTTATTCCTTTTATTTTTGTTAATTCTTCTAAACTTGCTTTTTTTATTCCTTCTATGCTACCGAATTTTTTTAGTAATTCTTGTTTTTTCTTTTCGCCAATTCCTTTTATTTCATCTAATACTGATTTTGTAACTGCTTTTTCTCTTAACTTTCTATTATATTCAATAGCTGTATTATGAACTTCATCTTGCAAATTTGTTATAAAATTCATTTGTTCTTCTGTTACATCTATAATCTGTTTTGATTCATTGATTAATTGTTTACTTCTATGCTTATCATCTTTTACCATTCCAAATACTGGTATGTCTAAATTATATTTTCTTACTGCCCTTTTTATAGCCCTTATTTGAGTTATTCCTCCATCTGCAAAAATTACATCTGGTAAATTTCCAAAACCTGTTCCTACATTTTCTATAGAATGTTTTATTCTTCTTGTTACAACTTCTTCTAGGCATCTTGGGTCATCTTGAGTAAATATAGTTTTAATTTTAAATCTTCTTGATAGATTTCTTTTTATAACACCATCTATTGCTACACACATTCCAGCAACCATGTAATCTCCGGATATGTTTGATATATCATAACACTCTATTTTTCTTGGTAAATTCTCTAATTCTAAAGTATGTTTTAGTTCTAAAACCATACTCTGTTTTTCTTTTACTTTATTATCTAAAGTTATTTTTGCATTATTAATTGCCATTTCTACGAATTTTAGTTTCTCACCCTTTTGTGGCACTTTAAATTCTACGTTTTTATTGGTTCTTTCTGATAATAATTTTTGTATTAATTCACTATCTTCAATATCTTCTTGTATCATTATTCTGTTTGGAATTTCATCTCTTTGCATATAATATTGTTTTATAAAGTCTGAAAGTATGTTTGAAATCTTTTCATCTTGTATATCACTAAAAAAGTAGTGTTCTCTTCCAATCATCTTACTTCTTCTTACAAAAAATATTTCTATACAAACTAATAATTCGTTTTTATAAACACCTATTACATCAATTGATTTTTCATTTATATTAGAAACTTTTTGTTTTTCTGATATTCGTTCTATTGCAATTATTCTATCTCTTACCATTGCTGCTTTTTCATAATTCTGATTCTCAGCAAATTCTTTCATTTCTTGTTCTAGTTTTTTTATTACTGTTTCTGTTTTTCCTTCTAAAAGCATAATAATTTGGTCTATTTGTTTTTTATATTCAGATTTTGAAACATAATTTACACATGGTGCTAAGCATCTTTTTATATGATAATTTAAACAAGCTCTTTTGTTAGATTTAAATGTTTTACATTGTCTTATTTGAAATCGCTCTTTTATAAAATTTATCATTTCTTTTGCTGCACCCGGGTTTGCATATGGACCAAAATATTTTGCGCCATCATTTTTTATAGTTCTTGTATAAAATACATTTGGATAATCTGATTTAATATCTATTTTTATATATGGATATGTTTTGTCATCTTTTAAAAGTACATTAAACTTAGGCATATTCTTTTTTATTAAGTTGCATTCTAGAATTAATGCTTCTGCTTCATTATCTGTTACTATATACTCAAAATGATCTATTAATGAAACCATTCTTTCTATTCTCGTTGTTTTATTTGTTTTTCTAAAGTAACTGGTAACTCTGTTTCTCAAAGAAACTGCTTTACCTACATATATTATGTTATTATCCTTATCTCTCATAATATAAACTCCCGGTTTACTTGGGAGTTTTTTAAGTTCTTCATTTATATTAAACATTGTCAAAATATCCTATATATGGAAGATTTCTATATTTTTCATCTACGTCTAATCCATATCCAAGTACAAATTTATCTGGAATATCGAATCCAACATAATCTGCATCCATCTTACATACTCTTCTTTCTTTCTTATCTAATAATGAGCATATCTTTATGCTAGCAGGTTCTTTACTTCTTAAATATTCTGTTAGGTATGATAAAGTTCTACCTGTATCTATTATATCCTCAATTATAATTACATTTCTGTCTTTTATATCTCCTTGTAAATCTACTTTCATTTTTATTACACCTGTACTGTTTTGCCCATGATAACTTGAAACTCTTATAAATTCAAAATTTATATCATCTGGTATTCTTTTTGCAAGTTCTACTGTAAAAAATATAGAACCCTTTAAAATACAGATAAATGTTATGTCTTTTCCTTCATAGTCTTTGTGTATTTGTTGTGCTAACTCCTCTATTCTCTTATTTAATTCTTCTTCACTTATTAAAACTTTTAAATTTTTTAAATCTTCCATTTTATTACCCCTTTTTATGAAAATAAACAACATTAATATTATACTATTTTTCTATTGATTTGACAAGATTTTTTGTAATTTAATTTTATCATTTGCTATTTTTATGTTACCATTTAGACTCCCTATTTTAAAATCTGCCCAATCTTGTCGGCGATGGATGTTTTCTTTTTGCTCGTAAACTCGACAAAAAAAAATACATTGTCCACGTTGGGCTATTTTATATAATTAATAATTTTAGCACTGAACTGTAAATATAATTTAACATTTTTTATTGTTTTTTGTTGTAATTTTCTAGCTTTTGTGGTATCATAATTAATTGGAGAAAGAAAAGGAGTGATTTATTTTTATGAATTTTGAAGAATGGAAAGATTTTAAAGGTGGCGAATGGAGACATGAAGTAAATGTTAGAAACTTCATTCAAAGAAATTATACACCTTATGAAGGAAATGATGAGTTTTTAGCTGGTCCTACAGAAAGAACAAAACAATTATGGGATACAGTTTTAGAATTGTATAAAAAAGAAAAAGCTTCAAAAGGTGGTGTACTTGCAGTTGATGCTGATACAGTTTCAACAATAACAAGTCATAATGCAGGTTATATCAATAAAGACCTTGAACAAATAGTTGGTTTACAAACTGATGAACCTCTTAAAAGAGCTATTATGCCAAATGGTGGTATAAGAATAGTTGAAAAATCTTGTGAAGCAATAGATGTAAAACTATCTCCAGAAGTGCAAACTATTTTTAACAATTATAGAAGAACTCATAACGATGGAGTTTTCGCAGCATATACTCCAGAAATTAGAGCTGCAAGAAGTTCACATATCATTACTTGTCTTCCAGATGGTTATGGTAGAGGAAGAATTATAGGTGACTATAGATGAATTGCTTTATATGGTATTGATGCTTTAATAGAAGATAAAAAAGAAGTTATGCAATCTTTAGAAGTACCTTCTGTATTTACTGACACTGTTAGAGACAGAGAAGAAGTTCATGATCAAATTGATGCTTTAAATGAATTAAAAGAAATGGCAGCTAAATATGGTTTTGATATTTCTAAACCAGCTGCAAATGCTAAAGAAGCTATTCAATGGTTATACTTTGGATACTTAGGTTCTACAAAAGAGCAAAATGGTGCTGCTATGAGTTTAGGTAGAACAGCTTCTTTCTTAGATATTTATATCGAAAGAGATTTAAAAAATGGTACTTTAACAGAATCAGAAGCTCAAGAGTTAATGGACCACTTTGTTATGAAATTAAGATTAATAAGATTTTTAAGAACACCTGAATACAACGATTTATTTAGTGGTGACCCTGTTTGGGTAACAGAAGCAATTGGTGGTATGGGTGTTGATGGAAGAACTTTAGTTACTAAAAACTCTTTCAGAATGTTACACACATTGGTTAATTTAGGACCTGCTCCAGAACCAAATATGACAGTTCTTTGGTCTACAAAATTACCAGAAGGATTTAAGAGATTTTGTGCAAAATTATCTGTTCAAACATCTTCTATTCAATATGAAAATGATGACTTAATGAGAGAATTCTGGGGAGACGATTATTCTATAGCTTGCTGTGTTTCAGCTATGAGAACTGGTAAACAAATGCAATTCTTTGGTGCTAGATGTAATTTAGCTAAAACTCTATTATATGCAATAAATGGTGGTAGAGATGAAATATCTGGTAAACAAATTGCTTCTAAATTTGAACCAATACGTTCTGAATATTTAGATTATAATGAAGTTATGGAAAAATTTGATAACATGATGGATTGGGTTGCAAGAGTTTATGTTAATGCATTAAATATAATTCATTTTATGCATGATAAATATTCTTATGAAAAATTAGAAATGGCATTACATGACCAAAACATTTTAAGAACTATGGCTTGTGGTATTGCTGGTTTATCTGTTGTTGCAGATTCACTTTCAGCTATTAAACACTCTAAAGTTAAAGTTATTAGAGATGAAACAGGTTTAGCTGTAGATTACCAAGTTGAAGGAGATTACCCTAAATATGGTAATGATGACGACAGAGTTGACGATATAGCAATTGAAGTTGTTAAGAGATTTATCTATAAATTAAGAAAACAAAAAACATATAGAAATTCTAAACCTACTCTATCAATTCTTACAATAACATCAAACGTTGTTTATGGTAAGAACACAGGAAATACTCCTGATGGTAGACGTGCTGGTGCTCCATTTGGACCTGGTGCTAACCCATTACATGGTAGAGACACACACGGTGCTCTTGCAGTATTAAATACTATAGCAAAATTACCTTACACATATTCTGAAGATGGTATTTCTTTCACATTCTCTATTACACCTAAAACATTAGGTAAAGATGATGAAGGAAGAATTACAAACTTGACATCATTATTAGATGGATACTTTGCAAAACGTAGTCATCACATTAATGTAAACGTATTTGATAGAGCATTACTAGAAGATGCTATGGAACATCCTGAGAAATATCCTCAACTTACAATAAGAGTTTCTGGATATGCTGTTAACTTTACAAAATTAACTAGAGAACAACAATTGGATGTTATAAATAGAACAATCCATGAATCAATTTAAAGTTGATAATATAGACAAAAATGTGTTATACTATATGTAGGGGTCGCTGTCCTCAGCGACCCGTTTAAATTATCTTCAGCTATTGCTATGAAGGCGGACGACCAATGGTCGCCCCTACACTCCTTTCAAGAAAGGAGAAAACAATGGAAGATTTAAAGGCAAGAATTCATTCTATCGAAACTTTTGGTACTGTTGATGGTCCTGGTATTAGATTCGTAATATTTATGCAAGGTTGCGCATTGAAATGCAAGTACTGCCACAATAGAGACACTTGGGACACTACCGGTGGAGAACATATTTCAGTTTCAGAATTAATTCAGAGAATAAAAAAATATGAAGATTATATAAAAATTTCTAATGGCGGTGTAACAGCTACTGGCGGAGAACCTTTATTACAACCAAAATTTTTAATAGCTCTATTTACAGAACTCAAAAAATTAGGTTTTCATACAGCACTTGATACATCAGGTATGCTTCCATTAACAGATGAAATAAAACAAGTTTTGTCTTTAACTGATTTGGTTTTATTAGATATCAAGCATATAAATGATGGAAAGTGTAAAGAATTAGTTGGCAATTCTAATAAATTAGAATTAGAATTTGCAAAATATTTAAGTGATAACAATATTCCAATTTGGATTAGACAAGTTATTATCCCTGGAATTACAGATGATGAAAAAGATTTAATAGATTTGAAAAACTTTATTAACTCACTAAAAACTGTTCAAAAAATTGAATTACATCCATATCACAGTATGGGAATTTATAAATGGGAAAAATTAGGTTATGAATACCCCTTAAAAGATATTCGTCCTGCAAATGACGAAGACATAAAAAGAGCAAAGCGAATTTTAGAAATTCAATTCTAAAATTTGCTTTTTTTAATATACATTAATTAAAGGAGCTTGTTTGTATGCAAAAGTTTAAATTTGTTGTATTAAAAATAAAATCATTAATTTTACCAACTCTTATTTGTTTATTTATATTATGCTTATTATTTTTTTCTAAAAATAATTTAGAAGCAGCTAAATCTGGTTTAAATTTATGGGCAAATTCTGTTCTTCCCTCTCTTCTACCATTCTTTATAGCTACTGAACTTCTGGGATATACTAATGTTGTTCAAATGTGTGGCAAGCTACTTAATAAATTAATGCGCCCTATTTTTAATGTCCCCGGTGAAGGAGCTTTTGCACTACTGATGGGAATTATTAGTGGTTATCCTGTTGGTGCTAAAATTGTTTCTAATCTTAAGGAACAAAAATTGTGCACTCCTATAGAAGCTGAAAGATTAATAGCATTTACTAATAACTCTGGCCCCCTATTTATTATTGGAACAGTTGGTATCGGTATGTTTTCTAATCCATATATTGGTTTAGTTTTATTTATTACACACATTCTTAGTTGTCTAACAGTTGGTTTTTTATTTAGATGGTGGGGTAAATCTAAAGAAAAATATTATAGAAATTCTACATATTCCATAGAAAATAATTTTCTTTCATTTACTAACTTAGGTGAAGTTTTATCTAAAAGTATAGTTACATCAATAAATACTATTTTAATGATTGGAGGTTTCGTTGTTTTATTTTCTATTATAATTTCAATACTTAATACCAGTCATGTTTTAATTTTATTTTCAAAATTTTTTAATATTTTGGGGATCCCAAGTTCTTTTACTATGGCTATATCAACAGGTTTAATTGAAGTTACAAATGGAATTTCATATATATGCTCACTTAACTTTTTTAGCATAAATTTTAGAATTATAATTTGCTCTTTTGTTTTAGGTTTTGGTGGTTTTTCTGTACTTTTACAAGTATTAAGCATCACATCTAAATCAAAAATTTCTATAAAACCCTACTTTTTTGGAAAATTATTGCAAGCATTTTTTGCATGTTTTTACACATACTTATTAGTATGAATCAAATAATTTTTCCTGAAAAATTAGAAATAACATCGCCTAAAAAAAATCATTATATAACAAAATATAAAATTACATTTTTCTTATCTATTTTCGTGATTATTATATTTTTAGTTTATTATATAATTTCATATATAAATATCAATAACAAAGCCAAAATCTCTAGTCAGATTTTAAATGCTTATGATATTCAGAGCCTATATTCTTCTAATGCTTCTTTTACTCCTAGCATTATTTTAGAAAATGGAGAAAGTTCGGAAATATTGGGTATTATTGAGATAAAAAAACTTAATTTAAGATATCCTATTTTAGCTGATTATAGCGAAGAATTATTAAAAGTTGCTCCTTGTAAATTTTATGGAGAATCTTTTTATAAGTCTGGCAATGTCTGTATTGCTGGACATAATTATGATAATGGTGATTTTTTTAGTAATTTATATCAGCTAGAAATTGGGGATATTATAAATATCTATACTATGTCAGGTACAGAAATTGTATATACTATATATGATAAGTTTGAATCTAATCCTACAAACGTTTCTTGTCTTAATCAAGATACTAATTTTAAAGAAATTACTTTAATTACTTGTAACAATTTTAATAAAAAAAGACTAATTATAAAAGCAAAAAATAGATAGGATATCCTATCTATTTTTGTTTATTTTTTAATTAATCTATTTTATATTCTTTAATTTTCTTGTATGCAAAGGTTGCTGATACAACACATATTCCTATAATTAACCATGGAGCATCTTCTAATCCTGTATTAGGCACTTTCCCTGGTGTATTAGTATTATTTACTGAATTATTAACAGGTATATTTTGCACTTCATTACTTGTATTATTAGTATTGTTAATTGGTATTTGTGGAATATTATTATTACTATTATTTCCTGCACCCCAACTTAAATTCAAATAGTCATTTAAACTTCCTGCAGTATTTGATGAAGTTGCTAATACATTAGCATTAAATCCTATAATTAAAAGTGCTAATATTAATATTAAAATTACACTAATTATTAATTCTTTTTTATTTAAATTCATTTTTCTCTCCTTATTATATATTATTTATTAAACCTCTTTTATTTATACTACATTTTCAGTTAAAAATCAATAGTTTAACTGAAATTTTATGATTTTTTTACAATTTTTTTCATTTCTTCGTGTCTTTTTATCTTCTGAGTAGTAGTTTTTATTAATTCTTCCTCTGTTATTATTATTTCTTTTACAGATTTATAAGCTGGCATTGTTTTATTTATTTCTTTTATTTTTGTCCACATCATATCTAAAATTTCTTTCTCATCTTCTAATCCATAAATTTCTTTTATTGCTTCTTTATCATATACTATTTTTGTGCATATCTTCAAATCTATTTCGTCATCTTCTTCTGGTTTTCCATAAACAAAAGATTCTTTTACTCCATCTATTCTATTAATAACTGTTTCTATTTCTTCTGGGAATACATTTTTTCCATTTTTTAATACAATTACACTTTTCTTTCTTCCACATAAGAATAAGAATCCTTTTTTATCTACATATCCTAAATCCCCTGTGTTGAACCATCCCTTGCTGTCTATAACTTCTTTTGTAGCTTCTTCATTTTGATAATATCCAAGCATTACTGTAGGAGCTTTTACATGTATCTCTCCTATTCCATCTTCATCTTTATTTACTATTTTTAATTTTACATTTGGAAATACTTTACCTACAGAACCTATTTGTTGTTCAAAATCTGTTCCTGCTGAAATAACTGGTGATGTTTCTGTTAGACCATATCCTTGTATTGTTTTTATTCCTAAATCATTGAATCCTTTTTCTACTTCTGGAGATAATGCTGCTGCACCATTTACTAAAAGTCTTAAGTGTCCACCAAGTCCTTCATGTATTTCTTTAAATACTTTCTTTCTAAAGTCTATTCCTACTTTTGAAAGAGTTCCTGTTAGCTTCATTAATAATTCAACTTCTTGAAGCTTTCCTTTTTTCTCTATATTTTTCATTAATCTTTTATACATGTTTTCATATAGAGCTGGTACAGAAATCATTGCAGTTATTTTATATTCTTTAATATTATTTGCAATATGTCTTATTCCCTCACAATAAGCTATACTTCCTCCTCTATACATTACATACAAGAAACCTACTGTACATTCGAATGTATGATGTAATGGTAAGAATGAAAGTAATGTGTCATTTTCATCTAAGTTCAGAACTGATGCAATATCCATTAAGTTTGTAACTATGTTTTTATGACATAACATTACAGCTTTTGACATTGCTGTTGTTCCTGATGTAAATAGCATAAATCCCATTTTTTCATTATCTATTTTAGCATCTAAGAATTTTCTATTTCCTCCTGCTATTAATTCTTTTCCTTTTTCTACTAATTCTTTTTGTGAATATACTCCGTCTTCTCTTTTTTCTAAGTCCATTGAAATATAATATCTAATGTCTGTTGTTTGTCTTTGCTTTATGTCTTGCATTATTTCATCATATTTACTTGAATAGAATATAGCTTCTGCTCCTGAACGTACAATTAATGTTTCTAGTTCATTTGCTGGCAATAATTTATCTAACGGAACTACTACACCTGTTCCACATGCTGTAGCCATATATGCTAAACACCATTCATATCTATTTTCACCAATTATTGCAATTCTTTTTCCTTGTAGTCCCATATCTACAAGTTTTGTTCCTAAAGCATTTATTTGCTCTAAAAACTCGCCATATGTTATTGCACCAAATTCTCCTTCTACTCCTGTTTTATATCTAAATGCTGGTTTATCTGCAAATTTTACACCTGATTTATTTATCATATCTTTTAAATCTGTAATTTTTTCAAATTTATGTAACTTTTTCTTTACATTTGCTTCTTGTATTATATCTAAGTCTTCGCTATCCAAACCTTTTTCTGCAAATATTTTTTTAATTTTCTTTAAAATTTCTATATTTTCTTTATCCATATTGGTACTCCTTTTAATTAATGTTCCTGTAATATTATATACCATATTGGAATTTTTTTCAAGGGTTTATTTTTTTCTTGCAACAACTGCAAATCTTCCATCTTCTGTGTGGTATGAACAGGTTGATAGTGTTATTAATTGGTCTCCATATTTTGCAGTTTTTCCTGTTTCATATAGACTTGCTTGTTTACTATTATTTACATAGTCGTTAAATTCTTGCTCGGTTTCTGCATTTATAAAATAGTAGTATCTAAACACATCTGTTTCTGATTTATAGTATACTCTTGAATAAAATGCGGCTATTATTTCATATTCTGCATCTTCTTTGTCTGTTGTTAATTTAATTATAGGGTGTTCTTTATAAAAGGTTTCGTCTTTATAATCTAATAAATTATGAAACATTGTATTATTGAGATTATTATGCCCATATATTAATAAATTTGTACTTGGTATATTCCAGTCATAGTCTTTATCTAGAAATAATGAGCCATCTTTGGTGTATTCTTTTTTATAATTATGTGTCATATAGTATTCATTATCATCGTCTTGCAAGACAGGATAACTTATTTCTGTCCCTTCAATTTCAAGCCATCCAACAATATCCGGATTTTCTTTTTGTAATTCTTTTACTTGTAACATTCTTTCTGTTTCATTTTCTGTTGGTGTTACTTGTATTTCATCCAATATTTTTTGATAGTTATTATCTTTCTTATCTTTATAATGATTTATCAATTCATATGTTGCAATTACAGCTAAAATTAATAATATAAATATTGCTATTATTTTATTATACCTGTTTTTACTTAAATGTTTTTTACTCATATTCCATTCCTTTCATTTTTTAGTAAAAATATACCTACTCATTTGAATAGGTATATTTATTAATCATTATTTTCTTTTTCTGCTTGTTGCAACTACTCCAATTATCGCTATTGTTAAAGTTATATATAATCCTACGTTGCTATCTTCTATATTACTTCCTGTTTTTGGAGTATCGTCTTTATCTCCCTCTATTGTGTTTCCTGCTCCTCCCCCTGTTGTTCCTTCTACACTGCCTGCATTACCTGCACCGCTCGCAGTACCTGTATTACCTTCACTTTCAGTATCGCTACTATAAAGTTTATCTACTACAAATTTTGTTTCTATTTTTGTTCCATCAACATATCCTAGTTCTAATGTATATGTTCCTATTGCTAATGTTTTTAGGTAATCATTTTTTAGTGTTATTATTGTACTTCCACTTGTTTTTGTGTAATTTGAAGCATCTAATTCTGTACCATTTACTTTAACTGAAATTAATCTATTAAGTTCTCCACTTGTTTTTACTTGTAATTCTTTCCCTTCGTATTTTTGGTTATCTTCGCTTAATAATTTGTATTCATACATGTTATAGAATTTATTCACGTCATACTCATAATGTTTTAAATAAGTTGTATATTTATCATATCCTATTGTTCTAAGATATGGTATTTCTGTGTTTTCAAGTACTGTATTACCTTCTTTATCTATTATAACCATTTTACTATCATCAGTTATGCCATCATCTTTTATAGGAGCTATTGCAAAGAATTTGTTTCCTATTGGCATTATTGTCATTCTTTCGTCATACTCTTTTATAACAGTACCATCTAATTTGTATATTATACTTTTTTCAGAGTCTGAATAATAGCTATATTCTGCAATTAAACACATATCATTGTTTTCTTTATCTTCTACTAATCTAAACCCAAATGACATAATATTTTGTTCTGGTGTAGGAATAATTTTATCATATGCTTCTTGGGTAATCTTACCAATTTTTGTAATGCTGTAATATTCATCTGGATTACCTATGACCTTATATTCTAGAATTTCTTCTTCTTTTGGATTTTCTACTCTTGTATATATACCTGTGGTTCTGTCTTGTTTATAATATGCAATGTTTTCATCTATTGTAGCAGATTTTGGAAGTACTAAATACGCATATTCTAGAACTTCTCCACTTGCTAAATTTGCTAAATCTGAATCTTCCGCTGGTACAACTTCATATCCACCTTCTGGAACTTCTACTTTTTTATAGTATTCTTTGTTACTGTCAACAACTTCATCTTCTGTTACCATCAATTCCATCATTCCAGCATAATATGACATTTTCTCTTCGTAAATATTTAAATCTTCTTCTATACTGTGCAAAATATCATACTGACTATTCATAAAATCTAATACTTCTTGATTTGTCATAAGTATACATTCTTTTTCATTTACTTTATATATCTTTTCTGCAATACTATCTATAATTACATAATAGTCATTATAAATACCTATACATTCTATATCATCACTTAATGAATCTAATTTTAGTTTAACCTCATCAATTACATAAGTTACTCCATCATATGTAAATGTTTCAGCTGCAAATACACTTCCTGTAAATAGCATCATTGCTACCATAAAAATACTTGTCAAAAATGTTATTTTTCTCTTCATACGTTTTCCTCCTTTTTCATATCTTACTTATAGCATACATTTATTTTTTTTGTCAATATATTTTTTATATTTTACAGAAAATTCCATTAAAGGTTCACGGCATTTAAATAAAAAATATGTATTTTTTATTTAAATGCCGTGAACCTTCTATAAAATTCTAAAAATTCAATTTGGTTTATTCTCTATTTGTTATTTCTTCTAGTCTTAGTAGTTCTTCCCATCTATTGTCTACTTCTTTTTGGAATTCTTCTATCATCCATTCGTTTCCTGGTTTAAACATATGTTTAAATCTTTTTTGTGGTTTTAAGAATTCTTCTACTGGTAGTTTTTTAGCTGGTTTGTAATTTATTTTGTATTTTCCATCTATTACTTCATATAATGGCCAATAGCATGTTTCTACTGCAAGTTTATTTATTTTCATTAAGTCTTCTGTTGCGTATCCCCAGCCTCTTGGACATGGTGCTAATACATTTAGGAAGCATGCTCCTTCTGTGTATATTGCTTTTTCTGCTTTTTCATATAAGTCTTTGAAATTGTTTACTGCAGCTGTTTGTGCAACATATGGTAAATGATGTGCTGCCATAACTTGTGCTAGATCTTTTCTTGATTGCATTTTTCCTGGTACCACTGTTCCTGCTGGTGATGTTGTTGTATCTGCAAATTTTGGTGTTGCTGATGAACGTTGGATACCTGTGTTCATGTATGCTCCATTATCATAGCATACATATACCATGTCATGCCCTCTTTCCATTGCTCCTGATAAGCTTTGAAGTCCTATATCATAAGTTCCTCCATCTCCACCAAATGCTATGAATTTTGTTGTTTTTCCTGATAATTTATCTTGTCTTTTCATTGCTTTGTATGCTGCTTCTACTCCAGATAAAGTTGCTCCGGCATTTTCAAATGCTGTATGGATAAATGAATCTGTCCATGCTGTGTATGGATATATAAATGTTGAAACTTCCATACATCCTGTTGCATTACAGATTACTGCGTGGTCATCTTCATTTAATGCTCTTAGTATCATTCTTCCTACTACTGGTGCTCCACATCCAGCACACATTCTATGTCCTGCTGTAAATCTTGCAGGTTTATTTGCTACTACTTCTTTTAAATTATATGCCATTAATCTTTCCCTCCTTCAAAATTCGTGAAACGAATTTTGTATTATTCACTATTAACTATTCACTCGGACGAGCAATGCTCGCCCCTACATTATTGTACAATTAATCTTTTCTCAATCCTAAATATCTATATGGATTTCCTATGTTTCCTGATTTTGCTATTTCTTGTAAATCACTATATACAGTTTCTATATCGTCTGCTTTGGTGTCTCTTCCACCTATACCATAGATATAATTTACTGTTGGAACATTTATACCATTCATATACATTCCTGATGTAACATCTGTAAATAATGGTCCTCCAACTGCATTTAATCCATCTGCTTTATCTAGTATTGCTACTGCTTTTGCTTTTGATAAAGCTTTTGCTATTTCTTCAGCTGGGAATGGTCTAAATACTCTTACTTTTAGCACTCCTGCTTTTATACCTTTTTCTCTTAATGTATCTGCTGTGTATTTTGCTGTTCCTGCTGTTGAGTTCATACATACTATTACGTATTCTGCATCTTCCATTCTATATTCTTCAAAGAAGCTGTATTTTCTTCCTGTTAATTTTTCAAATTCTTCTGAAACTTCTAGGATAACTTCCTTAGCATTTTTCATTGCTTCTGCTTGCTGTGCTTTGTGTTCAAATAAATATGCTTGTAAGTCTAATGGTCCAACTGCTATTGGCTCTTTATCATTTAATAAGTAGTGCTCTGGTTTGTATGTTCCTACAAACTTTTTAACTAATTCATCTTCCTCTAATTCTATATTTTCAATAGAGTGTGATGTTATAAAACCATCTTGACATACCATTAATGGTAAATTTACTTTTTTATGTTCTGCTATTCTATGTGCCATAAGCAAATTATCATATGCTTCTTGGTTATTTTCTGAGAATAACATTATCCATCCTGCGTCTCTAACTCCCATTGCATCTGAATGGTCGTTATGGATATTTAATGGACCTGATACTGCTCTATTTACCAATGACATTACAATTGGTAGTCTTAAACTTGATGCAATGTATATCATTTCCCACATTAATGATAATCCATTTGCAGATGTTGCTGTCATAGCTCTTCCACCTGCTGCCTGTGCTCCTATACAAGCACTCATTGCACTATGTTCACTTTCAACTGCAACGAACTCTGTATCTACTGTTCCATTGCTTACAAATGTTGAAAAGTATTGTGGTATTTCTGTTGATGGTGTTATTGGGAATGCTGCCACAACATCTGGATTTATTTGTTTCATCGCTATTGCAGCTGCTTCATTTCCACTTAAACGTTCTCTAATTGACATATTTTATCTCTCCTTTATCTCTAATTTATTTTATTCTTTTTAAGAACCCTCCGTCAGACCTTCGGTCTGCCACCTCCCTTGTTAAAGGAGGTTTCTTGCTAATCCTTCGAAGACTTTACAAGAGATCCCCTTTATTCAAGGGGGCTGTCGCGTAGCGACTGGGGGGTTCTTTTACTACCTATTGACACCGCAAGATGCCTAATTTCATTCGTTTTACTCCATTGCGATGGCGCCAAATGGGCAAACCTTCGCACATACGCCACATCCCTTACAATAATCATAATCAAAATCTTCTCTTTTTTGTTCTTTATTTACTGGTATTGCATCATCTGGGCATACTGGGAAGCATAATCCACATTGTTTACATTTTTCACTTAAATATACTGGTTTTGTACTCCTCCAATCTCCTGTTTTAAATTCTCTTGCATTACCTGCTGTATATATTGTTCCACCTTCTGTTAATTTATCCATTGGTGTTCTTGCATTTATATCTGTCATACTTTTTCTACCTCCTTTAATGCCATCTCTAATGCTTTCATATTTCCTTCTATTACTTCTGGTTTTTTAGCAAATTTATGTTTAAATGATCCTTGCATATCATTTAAGAATTCTTCATCTGTCATAACTTTGCTTACTTTTACTATGGCTGCAAGCATTGGGGTGTTTGGAAAATATTTCCCAAGTGCTTCTACTGATATTTTTCTTGCATCTATTTTATATATTTCACCTTCATATCCTTTTAAGTGTTGTTTTAGGTATTCTGAATCTTTTGTAGTATTAATTACTATTGCACCTGTTTTCTTTAAACCTGCTGTTACATCTACACTTTCTAAAAGGCTATCATCAACAACTACAACATAGTCTGGTTCATATATATTACTATGTATTGTTATTGGTTTTGTACTTATCCTGTTATATGCTGTTATTGGAGCTCCCATTCTTTCTGGTCCATATTCTGGAAAACCTTGAATGTATTTTCCTGTGTTAAATGCTGCGTCTGCTAATAAAAGTGATGCTGTTTTTGCTCCTTGGCCACCTCTTCCGTGCCATCTAATTTCGATTAAATCATTCATTGAAACAAACCTCCTTAAGATTTTTCGACGCACTCAGTATATATCGAAACCACTTAAAAGTCAAGAGGTCCATATATGAAAACGAAAATTTTTATATCCATAACAAAAAGGACGACCACTGGTCGCCCCTACATTGTTATAATATTATACTTCCATTATTATTGGTATAAGCATTGGTTCTCTTTTTGTTTTTTTGTATATGAAGTTTCCTAGTTCTTCTCTTACTACTAGTTTTAATGTTGCCCAGTCTGTTATGTGTTTATCTTCACATTTTTGTAATTCTTCTCTTAATAGGTGTTTTATCTCTTCCATTAAGTTTTCTGATTCTCTTACATATACAAATCCACGGCTTATTACATCTGGTCCTGCTACTATTTTTCCGCTTCTTGAGTCCATTGTTATTACTACTACTATTAATCCATCTTGCGATAGTCTTTGTCTATCTTTCAATACTATATTTCCTACGTCTCCTACTCCTAATCCATCTACTAATATTTTTCCAGATGGTACATGCCCTGTAAATTTTGCTTCATTTTCATTTAATTCTAAAACTTTACCATTTTCTGTTATAAATATATTCTCATGTGATATCCCTATTGTTTTTGCTGTTTCAGCATGTGCTATTAATTGTCTATATTCTCCATGAACTGGTATGAAATATTTTGGTTTTACAAGTGTTAACATTAATTTTTGTTCTTCCTGGCAAGCATGTCCTGAAACATGTATATCTTGAAGTGCATTATATATAACTTCTGCACCTATTGACATTAAATCATCTATTACTTTAGAAATGTATTTTTCATTTCCTGGTATTGGATTTGCTGATATTATTATTAAGTCATTTGGTGTTATTTGAACTTTTCTATGCTCTCCTGCTGCCATTCTTGTTAATGCTGACATTGGTTCTCCTTGGCTACCAGTTGTTATTATAACTAGTGAATCATCTGGATATGATTTTATTGCGTCTATATCAATAAATACATTGTCTGGTACTTTTATATATCCTAGTCTTCTTGCTGTATCTATCATGTTTATCATGCTTCTACCACATACTGCAATTTTTCTTTTATATTTTACCGCTGAATTTACTATTTGCTGTACTCTGTGTACATTTGATGAGAATGTTGCTACTACTATTCTTTTTGTACAATTTACAAATAATTTGTCTAATACTTCTCCAACATTACTTTCAGACATTGTATATCCTTTTCTTTCTGCGTTTGTACTGTCTGACATAAGTGCTAGTACTCCTTTGTTTCCTATTGCAGCTAATCTTCCTAAATCTATTATTTCTCCATCAATTGGAGTATAGTCTATTTTAAAGTCCCCTGTATGCACTATTGTACCTGCCGGTGTATGAATTGCAAGTGAACAAGCATCTGGTATACTGTGTGTTATTCTTATAAATTCTACTTTCATAGACCCTAATGTTATAACTTGTCCATGTCTTACTTCTTTCATTTTTGTACTTCTTACTAAATTATGTTCCTCTAATTTATTTGTTATTAATCCAACTGTTAATTTTGTTGCATATATTGGCACATTTATTTGTTTTAATAAATATGGTATTCCTCCTATATGATCTTCGTGTCCGTGTGTTATAACTAATCCTCTAATTTTCTCTTTGTTTTTTTCTAAATATGTTATATCCGGTATAACTAAATCTACACCTAACATATCATCTTCTGGAAATCCTAGACCACAATCTACAAGAATTATATCATCCTCATATTCTATTACTGTGATATTCTTTCCTATTTCCAATAATCCACCTAATGGTATTATTTTTACACTTGATTTTTTAAATATTGTCTCTTCTTTCTTTTTATTTTGTCTTGGTTTTCTTCTTATTTTTTCTTGTTTTATAGTTTTCTCTAGTTTTACTTTTTCCTCCATTTTTAATTTTCTCTCCTTCTAAATTTTCGATTTAATCTTATGCTTTTAAAAGCTCCTTTCTTCTTATTATTTGAATTAAAATAAACTTAGTTTTACCGTTTTCCACATTAATTTAAAACAAAAAATCTCTCTTTTTGTTTTTTCTTTTACTTATTATATTTCCCGAATCTACTTTTATTAAACATATATAAATCTCATTTTTGCCAAATCTTGGCATCACTTTTATTATTATACTACTATTTTATGTAAAAGTCAAATTATTTAATCTATTTTCACCTGTTGCAACAAAAGAGAGAAAGATAAAAATCACTTATCTTTCTCTCTTTTCCCCTAATAATTATTTTGGGGCTTGGTTGTTAACTTTGACAAATGTTCAATGGCTTCTTCCAAACTGTTTGCTACAAAGTACAATTCTCTGTTTTTGGAATCTGCAAACTTTTCGTCATAAATTTGATTTAGCATATTTAATAAATGTCCAAAATAATTATTGGCATTTATTATAATAATAGGCGCATTGTGTTCACTTGCTCTTTTGGATTCGATTGCATTTAGTATTTCGTCAATGGTTCCAATTCCCCCCGGGGTAAAAATCATTATGTCTGCCAATCTCAAAAAAACATTTTTTCTTTCATTCACCGTGTCAAAAACATATACCTGTGTATAATTAAGATTTGGTAAATGATATTCGTATTTTTTAGCAGTTGAAACAATAATTTTGCTATCGGTACTTTTAGATACCACTGAATAAATCTTCCCCATCAGTCCAATATCAGAACCTCCAAAAATAAGGTTGTGTTTACCTTGTACAATAAAATTGCCGATTTCTTCAACTATTTTATTGTACAGTTCATTTTCGGTATCCCGTGATGAACAGCCTACAAAAACATTCATAATATACTAATCTCCTTTCGTTAACTTGTCACAAAATGTTTTTTGTACATTGTGTATTGTATCACTTTTTTATGTAAATTTCAAGTTGTTTATTCATTCTTAAAATTTGACCTCTTAAAAACATCTTAATCTTAGCATAAAAAATAATCCACATAATGTGGATTATTTTTCTATTTAGCATAGTCTATTGCTCTTGTTTCTCTTATTACATTTACTTTTATTTGTCCTGGATATTCCATTTCGTTTTCTACTTTTTGAGCTACTTCTCTTGCCATTGTTACCATTTGGCTATCTGATACTTTCTCTGGTTTTACTACAAGTCTTATTTCACGTCCTGCTTGTATTGCATATGACTTTTCTACACCTTCAAAAGAATCTGCAATCTCTTCTAGCTTTTCTAATCTCTTAATATATGTTTCTAAAGTTTCTCTTCTTGCACCAGGTCTTGATGCTGAAATTGCATCTGCAGCTTGTATTAATACAGCTTCTAAAGTTCTAGGTTCTACATCGCCATGATGTGCTTCTACAGCATTTAGTATTATATCATTTTCTTTATATTTTCTTAACACATCTACACCTATTTGTACGTGTGTTCCTTCCATATCATGATCTAATGATTTTCCAATATCATGTAGTAATCCTGCTCTTCTTGCTATTTTTGGATCTAGTCCTAATTCTTCGGCCATTATTCTTGCCAAATTAGAAACTTCTATTGAATGATTTAATACATTTTGTCCGTAACTTGTTCTATATTTTAATTTTCCTAATAATCTAACTATATCTGGATGTAATCCATGTACACCTGTTTCTAATACTGCTCTTTCTCCTTCTTCTTTTATTGTTTCTTCAACTTCTTCTTTTGCTTTTTCTACCATTTCTTCTATTTTTGCTGGATGGATTCTTCCATCTTCTATTAATTTTTCTAATGCAATTCTTGCTACTTCTCTTCTTAACGGATCAAACCCTGAAAGGATTACTGCTTCTGGAGTGTCATCTATAATTAAGTCTATTCCTGTTAGAGTTTCTAGCATTTTGATATTTCTTCCTTCTCTACCAATTATTCTTCCCTTCATATCATCATTTGGAAGTGCTACTACTGATACTGTAGTTTCAGACGTGTGATCTGCCGCACATTTTTGAATAGCATATCCTATAATTTCTTTTGCTTTTTTATTAGCTGTTTCTTTTGCATTTGTTTCTACAGCTTTAATTAATGCTGCTTTTTCATCATTCAAAGTTCTATTTAATTGGTCTAATAATATTCTTTTAGCTTCCTCTTTTGATAAACCTGCTATTTTTTGTAATTCAGCTATTTGTTTTTCATAAACTTCTTCTAATGATTTCTTCTTTTTCTCTACTTCTTGCATATTACGTTCTAATTCTTTTTCTCTTCTTTCAAAATTATCAGAACGTCTTTCTAATGCTTCTTCTCTTTGAAATAGTCTCTTTTCTTGTAATTGTACCTCACTTCTTCTTTCTTTAATCTCTTTATCTAATTCATTCTTTGAAAACAAGACTTCTTCTCTTGCTTTTAGAATTTCTTCTTTTCTAGCATTTTCTGCTTCTTTTCTAGCATTTGCTAATATTGTTTTTGCTTCATTCTCTGCACTTTTAATTTTAGATTCAGCTGATTTTTTTCTAATATATATTCCTACTGGAATAAATACAGCTGCTGAGATAAGAAAGGTGATTATGGCTACTGTTGTTCCATTCATAAAAACACCTCTTTATTAATTAAATTTTCAATGTTCAGATTTATTATATATATATATCTTTTTTTCTTATATATTTAATTTCTGTACCCTTATATTTTACCTTTAATCTTAATCTGTGTCAATAGAATAAGATAAAAAATATTCTAAAATTTATATAACTTTTTCTTCCATTTTTAGAGTTTTTATGATAAAATACTCTAAGAAATTTATTTTGAGAATTTATAAATATTAAAATGGAGGTTGTTTTTATGGAATTAAAAAGATGTGTTAGATGTGGTTGTTTCTTCTGTTCTGATTCTCAAGTTTGTTGCAATTGTGCAAGTAAAGATAAAAAAGATATTTTTACATTAAATAATTATATTGTTAACTCTAACAATGGTGATTCAATTGATAATTTATCAGTTGCAACTGGAGTTTCAATAAAGAATATAAATAGATTTGTTGAAAATAATTTGATAAATAATGTATGATAACAAGATATCTAATTTTAACTACTTTTAAAATTAGATATCTTTATTTACTTATTAACTATTTTAATAACTTTTTTATAGGTATATATGAATATCTACATTATATTATATGAACCTATTTTTCTTTCTGTTACTATATAATTTTACTCAGGTACTTCTTCACTCAGTTTCCCTATTGCTTTTTTTTCTATTCTTGATACATATGAACGAGATATTCCCAATATTTCTGCTACTTCATTTTGTGTTTTCGGTTTCTTCCCTCCTAACCCAAATCTTAATTCTATAATTAATTGTTCTCTTTTTTTTAGTACCGATTTTATCTTATCATAAATCTGTTTCATTCTTAATTTAAAATCTATCTCATCTTCTATATTTTTTTCATCGTTTTCTAAAATATCTATTAGTGATATCTCATTGTCATCTTTATCTTTGCCTATTGGTTCATTTAAATATACCTCTGCGCCTAATTTCTTTGTACTACGTAAATGCATTAGAATCTCATTTGCAGTTAGCACCAGTTGGAAAGGTTTCATCTTTCATATTTCTAGCACCTAAAAAGTTAATAGTTATATCTTCGCCATCTGTTGTTATAGAACTTACTAATAACTTAATCATATTTCTTTTAGTATTTAAGTCTAAAGTATCAAAAGAAGTGAAATAAGTATCTAATATATTAAGTAATAAATCAGCAGTTTCTTTGTCGCTTATTTCATTATAATTAGTATTAGTTAGTGATTTTATTTGTTTTTCTAACTCAATATTAGTTTCTTTTAATTTTTTTATCTCTTTAGAAATATCATCTAATAAAGAAACATCTACATATTTGATTTTATCTAGTAATGAATTAATATCATTTTCATTTTTATTAATTAATGATTTTAAAGT
Source organism: Clostridia bacterium (assembly GCA_045650705.1). Classification (GTDB taxonomy): domain Bacteria; phylum Bacillota; class Clostridia; order TANB77; family CAG-508; genus UMGS1781. The sequence continues at coordinate 74,547 of JAZRRK010000055.1, read as the reverse complement.
TTTAACTTCTTCATTGTTTTTATATTCTTTATTAAATGTATTTGAAGATAAATTTTTAAGTGCTTTATAGAATTTAGATGTAGGCATAGCAAGTTTTTTTATTTCTGCTAATACTAAATCATCAGCTTCAAGTCCATTTATATTTTTACATTGACATTTTTGTTTTCTACTTTTATCTTTAAGTTCGCACATATAATCAAATCTTCTGCGACCTAATTCATCAACTGTTTTATTTTTCATTTTAGCTCTCATAAATGAACCACAATGAGAACATCTAATAATTCCTGATAAAATACAATTACTAGCATTTGGTTTACGATATTTCATATCACTATTTCTATCTAATAAGTCTTGAACTTCAACCCATTCTTTACCTGATATAATACCTTTATGTTTTCCAACAGCAACAATCCAATCATTTACATCTTTTCTAACTACTTGATTTTTCTTTTTCTCTGTTTTGTTATAAACCATCAATCCATGTATTCCATCAAATTCTTTTTCATCTGCATAAATTTCTACACCTAAATTTCTAAAATAATCAAGTGTATCTTGGTCAGCAATAGCATACACAGGATTTATTAAAATATTTTTTAGTCCCCATCTTGTATATACTTTATCATTTTTAGTTTTAATATCGTTTTGAATAGTATAAGTTTCAAGTTTAGTTTGTGATTTTAATTCTCTCATTTTATCAAAAAGGATTTTTACAATTCGTACTTCTTCATCTATAGGGGAAAGCTTGAATAATTTTCTCTTTTTACCATCTACAGTTATATTTTCTATTTGTTCTGATTTAAAGCCTGTAGGTGTCATACCACCAAGCCAACGACCTGTTTTAGCAAGTTCAAGCATATTATCTCTAATACGTTCTGCAATAGTATCACGTTCTAATTGAGCAAATACAGAAATCATAAACATCATAGCACGACCACTAGGGGTTACATTTTCAATACTTTCTGTTGCAGATAAAAATGACACATCAAAATTATCTAATTCTATTACTAAACTACTAAAATCAGATACATTACGACTAATTCTATCTAATTTATAAAAAGCAATAGCTTTTATTTTTTTATCTCTAATATCTTTAAGCATTTTTTGAAAAGCAGGGCGATTTGTATTATAACCTGTAAAGCCTTCATCTTCATAAATTAAAATATCATTTTCTAAATCTACATTTTCAAAAGTTAATTCAATTTTTCTTTTACAAGCCTCAATTTGATTATGAGTACTTTCACCTTTACCTGTAAATTTAGACTTACGAGAATATATAGCTATTTTTCTATTATCTTTAATATCTTTTATATTTTTCATATTTAATAATTCCTTTCCTAAAATGTGATACTATAAATAATATATCACAAATAGAATTAAAAATGCAATAGGTAAGAAAAAAAGACCATTGATTTGGTCTTAATTCTTAAAATAGTTAGTATCTGTATTTCTATCAATAAGATTATGAGCATGTTTCATTTCTTCAGGTGTATTTATATATATTATTTTATATTTTCCTGATGTTGTACCTTTAATGTAATCATGTTTTATTTCAATAATATGTATTAATCCCCAATATAACCATTCACCATTAATATTTTCTACTAAAAAATTTCTAACTGGTGGTCTGTGATAAATTCTTATATTTGGTTTATCTTTAAATTCAAATATGACATCTTTAAAATCTTCAGCAGTAAATGGTTTAGCTAGATGTTTTTCATATTGTAATTCTTTTGGAAATCCTTGTTCTCTTGTTATTTGCAGTGTATCATTTGTTTCTACATAAGAACCCATGTTTTAAACCTCCTGTACACTCTTAATTTCTTGTAATTCAAATCTATATTTTTGACCATTTTTATTTACTTCATCTAAAAACATTTCATAAGGTCTACACCATAATTTATTATCACCATATAAAGCTCTATATGCTACCATCTTTTCGCAAGTTTCACTATGATAAATTATATCTTCTACAATATATAAATCTCCCTTATAGTGTTTATATACACCTTTAATTTTTAATTCTCTCATTTTTATACCTCCTATTATTCTTATTTTGCAACACTTTCTATATCTTGTAATTCAAATCTGTATTTTTGCTCTACATTTGGGTACTTATCATGGTCTACTTCGCTTAAAAACATATCCATTGGTCTAATCCATAAGCTACCATCTCCATATAATCTTCTATATACTACATATTTTTCTTTTGTTTCTGAATGACCAGCAATATCAACAACTAAATAATAGTTTCCTTTAAAATGTTTATATATACCATTTATTTTTAATTCTCTCATTTCTTTTATCCTTTCTATTCGTTTTCAATTAATTCTTTTAATAATTCTAATGCTGACATTTCCATTAATTCATCTAGTTCATTTTCAGCCCATTCAAAATATTCAAATTCTGTTCCACCATCTTTTTCAGTACAAGTATATTTTACAAAATAATCTCCTTTTAGTCTCTTTAATGTAAATGTTTTACCTTGTTCAAAAGCAATTACTTCATAAAAATTCCAATTATCACTATTAACACCTATATTTTTTAATTTTGTACCAACTTTTACAGGTCTCTCTGATGGTATTTCTTCTTTAATTGAAGTAATCCATTTTGGAACATTATCTGATTCTAAAGAATATTCAAATACTTTTTCTACAGGTTTATTTATAAATATTGTAAGTTTATTCTCCTTCATTTTTACACCTCCAAACTTTCTTCAATTTCTAATACTTTATAATTTATATTAAATTTATCAAAATTCTTTTTCATATAATCAAAATCAGTTGGGTATGCATCATTGTCCATATGAATAGGCAATACCAATTTAGCACCTAAATCTATTGCAAATAATGAAGCTTCATAACTAGACATTGTAAGTCCATGAGCTGTAATAGGCAGTGCAACAATATCAGCTTTATAATCATTATTAAAACAAATAGTATCGCTTGTTATATAAAGTCTTGTATGATTATCATCTATGATATAACCAACGTTTTCAAAAACTTCTTTACCATCTTTTAAATTTGGATTGTATCCATGAACTGCTTTAACGACTTCTATATTTATATTATCAAAAGAAATATTATCATTTTCTTTTATTATATTAATTTTTAGTTCAGGGTAAGCGTTTTGTACTTCCATAGTAGAATAAATAGGTACATTAATATTTTTTAAAACATCATAATTTACATGGTCGCCATGCTTATGAGTTAATAAAACAATATCAACATTTTTCCATATACCAAAATATTCTTCTTTATATTTCAATCCTCCTGCATCTACTAATATTTTTTTGTTGTTTGTTTCAATCAATAAACATGATTGAGGGTATTTAGTTATTTTCATTTAACTAACTCCTTTCATTAATTATATTATATATATAAAATTTTAGATCCAAATTTATAACTTATTATCAGGGTTATTTAATTTATAATATTTATCTAAAATTTTATTAATATCATTATTAACCTCATCAAAAGGTATTAAGACATGTGGAATTCTTAAATTTCCATTATTTCTTATTGCTTCATAAAGATTATCTTTTAGTTCATTTATTTTATAATTATAGTCATATTCGGAAAGCTCATCATTAGCAAAATCAACATCTAATTTATAACTATCAAATAAGAATTTCATTAAATATTCATTTACATTTAAGACCATTAATTCTAATTTAAAAGTCCCTACATCTTTTATATCATATTTATCTATAATTATAGTTGGGTCAAATACCATTTTAAATGCTTTGTCTATTAATATTTCATTTTCATTCATAAAATTTGAAATACCAAATAAATAATCTAAACTAACATCATATTTTTGAGATATTTTTAATGCTTTATCTAATGTTAAACCACTATTTCCTTTTTCAATGGCATATAGTGTTTCATCACTAAAACCATCAATCCCCTCAACAAATTTATTTGCATTTAATCCCAATCTTTTTCGTAAATCTTTTACACGATTTCTAGCAACTTCCATTACTTCGTGCTGTTTGCTATATATATTTTCTTTCTTCTTTTTATCTTCTTCAATTATCTCTTGGATTTTTTCTTTTCTTTTAATTTCTTTCATATATTGACCCTTTCTTAACAAATACCAAAAAAAATTTAATAAATACCAATTTAGCTTTCTATATTTACCATCTAAACTTATTATACAATTAATATGCAAGCAGAAATTATCGCGATAAATAGTTTGCACATAAGAGTTTTGTTGAATAGATTATATCATTTATATCTAAAAAATACAATTCTCTTACCAATAAAATACAGAAAGGAGAACATAGTTATGAATATACCAGCAAAACTTGAAGAACGTGTTAGCAAAAATGGTAACCCATACATCTGTATCGTAGTTAAAATAACTGATAAAGTAGAAAAATTGGTATTCCTAAATGAAGCTGAACTTGAGTTAATTCGCTTAACTTATAGCAACAATTCAAAAGTAAAGTTATCAAGTGCTAACAATAATTAAATAATATGGTTATTTAGGAGGGCTGTGTCGCAGACACAAGCCCGACCTAAAGCCATAGCCTTAGTATTACCTATGGCGATGTAGAATGTAGAAGGAGGTTTTAAAATGGCTACTAATAGTCAATCTAGAAAATGGAATATAGAATTGAATTCAGTAGATAAATTTGGACTAACTGATGAAGTTATACTTGAAAAAGTAAAACAATTAACTTCTGTTCAGTATTTCTGTTTATCTAATTTAGAAAAAACTAAAGCAAATAATATTTTACATAAGCATTTATACCTATATAGCCCTAGTCCAATATATTTCAATAGGCTTAAGACCTTATTCCCTACAGCACATATTGAAAAAGCCTATGGTAGTTCACTAGAGAACAGAGCATATTGTGAGAAATCAGGTAAATGGACTGATGATAAAAATAAAGAAAAATTAGAGAGTGTCCAAGATAATAGTTTCTATGAGGAAGGCAAAATTCTTGAAACTGAACAGCAAGAAAATAATCCACTCGAAAGACAAATTTTAGAGGATTTAAAACATGGACTATCTGTTAAAGACATAATAGAAAAAAATCCAAAATTATGGCATAAGAAAAAACAACTAGATGATATAGCTTATATGTATTTAGTAGATAAATATTCAAGTGAGTACAGAGATGTTGTAGTAACATTTATTACAGGAACTACAAATGTAGGAAAAACAACTTTTGTTTATAATTTAATGAAAGATGCTAAAAAAGTGTTTAGAATGTATAACTATAGAAATAAAAATGCTCTTTTTGATGGTTACGATAGTTTAAACCATTCCTGTATATTAATAGATGAATATGTTGGTCAAATTGAAATACCTGAATTAAATATTTACATTGGGTCGCATCCAGTTACTCAAGCCCCTGCAAGATTTCAAGGAAAGCTAATTACAGCAAAATATATATTTATATGCAGTAATTTAGATTTCTCAAAAATTTATTCTTATGAAAAAGTATACGAACCTAGTATCTATTCTGCATTTGAAAGAAGAGTTCATAATATTTGGGAATTTCAACGTGATAAAGATAGCAATATATTAAAAATAATTAAAATTAAACATACAAAAGATATAGATATCATGCAAGACATGGAAAATATAGAATTTATTGAAACTAAAAATTAAAAGGAGGAATTATCATGAAAGATAATTTAAATAAGGCAATAAAAAATAATAGAGCATATAAAAAGGGAAAAATTACTATACCTCAATTTTTGGAGATAGCAGTAAATCAATTTTATCATAATAAATTAAAGTTAATAGCTTTAATCATTGGAACAATAGTATTAGGAATAGTATTATTAATAATTCATAATTTAAGTGTTGAAATACCTGATAACAAAATATTAATGCTAATTAATAATATGTTAGGCACAAATATACCATCAAACATAATAGCAGTTATTCTAGCAATCCTATTTTATATTGTATATGTAATAGGTCTAGCAATACCTATTAATTCTAACAAAATATGTGAAAAAATATATAATGCAGGAATAGTAAATTATGCTAGAGGAACAGCCATATTTATAGCAAGTTATATTAATCCTAAAGATAAAAATACAATGATATATAAATTTTTCACTAATTCAACAATGATTGCTGATTGGGAAAAGAATATGAGCAGAATAGAAATTTATGGGTACATAGTAAAAGGCATTAAAAAATTAGGAAATAACAAAATTCTTCTATGCTTAACAAAAGAAGATTTAAGTAATCCTAAACCTAAAATTTGGAACAATAATTATTTACAAAAAGATGATGTTGAACTAAAAGTAGTTTTAGGTGTAGATGCATTTGGCGAACAAGAAATTTGGAATATGTCTACAATTCCTCATGGTTTAGATGGTGGCGAAAGCAATTCAGGCAAGACAACCTCTGTAAAATTAGTTTTAGCACAGGCTTTAGCATTAGGACATAAGGTAATTATAGCAGATTTTAAAAATGCAATAGACTACGAAAAAATTTGGCATGATAAATGTAAAATTGTTAGCACTAAAAATGATTTACTTATGGTATTAGACAACCTTATAGAAGAATATGATATAAGGGTTCAAGAATTAATTAAATTTGGTGTTAATAATATTGATAATTATAATAAGAAAGCTACTAATAAAATGAAACATATTATACTTGCTTTTGATGAAGTTGCTGAAGTATTAACAATTGATAAAAAACATTTATCCAAAGAAGAAAAAGAACAACTTGAAAAAATTGAACGAAATATTGAAAAAATAGCTCGTTTAGGTCGTATGGTAGGTATACATTTATTACTCTCAACACAACGTCCTTCAGCTGATTTAATTTCAGGTCAAATTAGAACTAATATAGGTTATCGTATTTGTTTTAGAGCTGATGAAATATTAAGCAATATCATACTAGATAATAAAGATGCAGCTGAAAAAATCCCTAAAAATGCTAGAGGATTATATATTTCAAATGTTAACAAGACACTTGCACAATGTTATTGGATTGATGATTATGAAAAAATCCTAAATAATAACAAACATTAATCAAATTATTTTATAGTTTGAATAAACTTTAAGTAAGGAGGCTAGCATGAAAGTTATTGTAAATCTTCCAGAACTAGAAGAAGATAAAAAAGAACTTGAAAATAGAGTTGCAGACTTTCATGCAACCCTATTGATAGAAAAAATAAAACAATTAAATATTAATGATGCATCTAAAAGAGAATTATTAAATTCTGTATTAGGGCATTTAAAAGATAAAGAAAAATGTACGAGCGACTAACTCATACATTTTTTTAATTTATTATAACTTGCTCTAGTCATTTGACACTTTCCATTTTCCCATCTTTTAATTACTGATATATCAATTTTCATCATTTTGGATAAATCACTTCTTTTAAGATTATTTTTCTTTCTAAAATCAATTATTGCTTTACTTGGATTATCAAAAATAAAAGAAATATAATCATCATTTATAATAATTTTATCTTCAATATTTAATTCTTTTATAATATCTTTAATTAAGTTAATATTTATTAGTTTCATATCTCTATTTTCAAGATGGTCTAAAACACCTCTATCACAACCAAGTTTAAGGCATAAATCAGTTTGTTTTATATTAGCAAGTCTACGATAATATTTTATTTGTTCTCCAAGTGTACTATGTTCATTTATTCGTGGTATCTTCCATGTAGGGCTAGTATGAATTATTATTTCAGTATCTAGCTTGTCCTTTAATTTATCAAACAGCTTACTAATCGCCACTTGATTTTCCAACACGTGATAGTTGCATTTTCGATGCATCTTGAAGCATATGTAGCCAGTCTAACATTCTTATCTAGATTAAATGTGTTTATTCCTTTTATCAATCCTATTGTTCCTATTGAAATCAAATCATCTAATTCTAGATTTGGTATATTATATTTTTTGCATATGTGTGCTACTAATCTTAGGTTTCTTTCTATTAGTATGTTTCTAGCTTCTTCATCACCATTCATATATCTTTCCAAATATTCTTTCTCTTCTTCTGGTGATAATGGTTCTGGAAACAAGCTATTATTTGATATGTACCCTAAAACAAAAAAAGCAGTTTTACAAAATTCTATAAAACTTGTTAAATAAAATAACAAAAAAAGCACCTCCATTTATCTATACCAAATTATATGTTTTAGATAAATTTTTGTGCCTGGACCATGAATTAAATAATATTTATTTTTAAATTTTACAAATATATGCTAGAAAGTTTGAATATATTTATATAAGGGGGTATAATATGTCAAATTTTAAAATTTATTTTAAGTCTATTCTAATTCCTTTAATAGTTGGTGGTATTGTCGGACTTCTTACTTCTAGCTCCATAGATTATAATTCATTAAATCAACCACCTTTATCACCACCTGGTTTTATTTTTCCTATAGTTTGGACTATTTTGTATGCATTAATGGGAATATCTTATGGAATATTAGAAAGCAATTCTCTTGTTAATCCTAGAATTAATTTAATTTATTATTTACAACTATTTATAAATGCTTTATGGTCTTTTTTCTTTTTTACATTTAAATGGAGATTATTTTCTTTTTTCTGGATTATATTGCTTGCAGTTGTAGTAATAATAATGATAAGGGAATTTTACTCTAAAAATAAAATAGCAGGGCTACTTCAAATTCCATATATACTTTGGATACTATTTGCTTCATATTTGAATTTAGGAGTATATTTGTTAAACAGATAAAAATAAGCAATATAGCCTACCAAAGTAGGTTATATTGCTATTATATTTTGATTTAAGATTTATTATAACATTTCTCTATTTCAGCATAAATTCTCTCTTCTACGTTTTGTATTGCTATTTTTTCTGCGTTATCTCCCATTCTTTTTAACATATCTTTGTCATTTATTATTTGATTTATAGATTTATTTAAAATTTCCTCATTTAAATCTTTATCTAATACTATCTTTGCAGCATTCGCATTTGCTAATACTTTAGCATTATATTCTTGATGATTTTCTGTTGCATATGGATATGGTATAAATATTGCTGGTTTTCCACATCTCGCCACTTCTGTTATTGTCATTGCACCGCTTCTTGATACTACTAGATCTGCAAGATTTAGTACTTCATCCATATTATATATATATGGAACTATTACTGAATTATATTGCTCTTTTATGCTTTCTCTTACTTGTTCATAATTTAATTTACCAACTGCCCAAACTATTTGATATGATTTATTTAATTTATTATTAATTAAGTTTATTAAACATTTATTTATAGATTCTGCTCCTTGGCTACCCCCAAATATTACTACTATTGGTAAATCATTTGCTATTTTAAATTGTTTTTTTATTTGACCTTTTTGTCCTTCATTTAAACTTATTTTTTCAATTTTTGTTGGAGTTCCAGTTAGTACTATGTTTTTTGCTTTTATAAGTCTCTTCTTTGCATCTTCAAATCCCACTAAAACTGTATCAACTTTTTTAGATAGCAACTTAACTGTCATTCCTGGAAAAGCATTACTTTCATGAAGTATCGTAGGTATCCCCATTTTTATTCCAGCTTGTAATACTGGTCCACAAATATATCCTCCTGTTCCAATTATTATATCTGGTTTTATTTGTTTTATTATTTTTTTTGCGTCTTTATAGCTTTTTAATGTCTTATATGCATTTTTTAAATTAGAAATACTTAATTGTCTTTTTATTCCATATGCATTTATTGTTTTTAATTTATATCCTGCCCTTGGTACTAAGTCATTTTCTAATCCTCTTGGAGTTCCAATAAATGTTATATCTGCATTTTGTTTATGCTTTTTTATTTCGTTTGCTATAGCAATACCTGGATTTATATGTCCTCCTGTTCCTGCTGCTGCAATTATGACTTTCATGATTTGCCTCCCTTCTCTTACTAGGGTTAAGAACCCCCAGTCACCTAACGGTGACAGCCCCCTTGTTAAAGGGGCTTTTATAGCACTACTTCGTAGAACGGACGACCAATGGTCGCCCCTACAATTCTAAATTTTAGATGCTTGCCTTGATATATTGAGTAGTATTCCAACCGACGCAAGCAAAATTATTAGTGATGTTCCTCCGTAGCTGAAAAATGGAAGTGATATTCCTGTAACTGGCATTGATGATGTTACAACTGCTATATTTATTATTGCTTGAAATCCTATTAATCCTGTTATTCCACAAGCTAATAAACTTCCAAACATATCTGGTGCCTTCATAGCAATTATTGTTCCTCTCCAGATAAATATTGCAAATAGTAGCATTACAATTACACATCCAACAAATCCTAGTTCTTCAGCAAGTACAGCAAATATATAATCATTATGTGGCTCAGATATGTATAGATATTTTTGTCTACTATTACCTAAACCTACTCCGAATAATCCTCCTGAACCTATTGCATATAGTCCTTGTATAATTTGCCAACCTGTATCTAATGGGTCTGCCCATGGATCTGCAAATGCTATTAGTCTTTGTAGCCTATATGCACCTATTCCAAAATATTTAGCAAGGACATATAATGCTCCTCCTCCTAAAACTGCTCCTGCTCCTCCAAATATGGCAAAATGAGAAAATTTACATCCTGCCATTAGCATCATAATCGATACTGTTAAAATTATTAAGACTGATGCACTTAAATGTGATTGGACACCTAATAATATTGCTATTGCTGGCATCACAAAAAATATTATTGGTTTAAAAAAACCTTTCTTTAAATCTTTTAATTCATTTCTATGTATTGTAAGATATGCAGCAAAGAATATTATTAATCCCAGCTTTGTTATTTCTGATGGTTGTATTGAGCCAAAAATAGGGAAATTAATCCATCTTGTTGCTCCTTTAACGCTAACCCCTATTCCAGGTATTAATACGGCTAATAAAGCAATTATAGAGACAATCCATATTATTTTGTAGAATTTTGAATATATTTTATAATCTATTTTTGATATTATTAGCATAACTGCAATTCCTAATACTGCGGATATTGCTTGCTTTGATACATATGTATAACTACTAGATGTTGTAGAAAGCGACATTGGAGAACTGGCTGATAACACCATAGTTATGCCCATACCTAATAATATTAATACTACCATAAATAAAAGAAAATCAAATGGTTTATTATTTTCTCTACTCTTTTTATTTTTCATAAATACCTCTTTCTTAGTATATTATGTCTTTTGTTTATATAGAACATAGTCCTATTATACATAGCATTAATGTAAATATACAAAATACCGATACTACTTTATTTTCTTTCCAGCCTGATAATTCAAAATGGTGATGTAAAGGTGCCATTTTTAATAGTCTCTTTCCTCCTGTTTTCTTAAAGTATAGTACCTGAAGTACAACTGATATTGTTTCTAACACTGGTATTGCTGCTATTATTAGTAGTATAAGTGGCATTTGTAAATATAATGCCATGGCGGAGATTACTCCTCCTAATAAGAGTGAACCTGTATCTCCCATAAAAACTTTTGCAGTATTTAAATTAAAAATTAAGAATCCTAAACATGCTCCTACTATTATACTTCCAAATACTACTATTTCTTTTACATCTAAAATTATTGCAATTACTGTAAGACATGTTGTTATTATTGCTGAAACACTAGTACTTAAACCATCAATACCATCAGTTAAATTTACTGCATTTGTCGTTGCCAGCATAACTATAATTGCAAATGGTATATATAACAATATAGGTAAAACTATCTCCTGTTTAAAAAACGGTATTATTGTAGATGTTCCTATATGAACTCCTTCTACCAAGTATAATGTAAATAACACAGAAATTATAAGTAATCCTAACATTTTGCTTGAAGGTTTTAGACCTTTTGTATTTTTTAATACAAGCTTTTTATAATCATCTATAAATCCTATAACTCCAAAACCTATTGATATAAGTAATAAAGGAAATAATTTTCTTCCTACTGCAGGATCTGTTGTAGAATAATATATATATCCACCAATTGTTCCAATAATAATTCCGTAATGCGATTATTATTCCACCCATTGTAGGTGTACCTCTTTTACCTAAATGACTTTGAGGTCCTTCTTCTCTCTCAATCTGTCCAATCTTAAATTTTTTTAATATTGGTATTATAAATATAGCTAAAATTACTGTTGCAATAAAAGATACAAACAGAATTCTTGTCTGGAAATACACTTTTAAGTTACCTCCTTTATAATTTCTCTTTCATCGTAGTGCTTCTTCTCTCCATTTATCTCTTGATATGTTTCATGGCCTTTTCCAGCTAATACTATTATATCATTTTTTGTTGCCATATTTACTGCATATTTTATAGCTTCTGTTCTATTCTCTATCGTTATATATTTTCCTTTTGATTTTTTTGCTCCTGCTTCTATTTCTTCTATAATCTTCTCCGGATTCTCTGTTCGTGGATTATCTGATGTTATTATTGTAAAATCTGCAATATTTGTTGCTATTTGTCCCATTATAGGTCTTTTTGTTTTATCTCTATCTCCTCCACATCCAAATACAGCAATTACTTTTCCTCTAGTATAACTTTTTACCGCACTTAATATACTTTGTAAACTTTCTGGAGAGTGTGCATAATCTACCATTATAGTTAATCCTTTTTTATTGTCTACAAGCTCACTTCTTCCTGGAACTCTTACACTTAGAAGAGCTTCTTTTATCTTTTCTGCATTTGCTCCAATTTTCGTTGCTACACTTATTGCAGCTAGTGAATTATAAACACTAAATCTTCCTGGTATTCCTGTTTTTACCCTCTCATTTTTTCCATCTATCTTTACTTTAAAATCAACACTTGAATTTGTTATTGTTATGTCCTTTGCTAATAAATCTGATTCATTGTCTATTCCATAAGATTTTATATTGTTCTCTGGAAGCATTTTTTTGATTTTTGAAACTTTAAAATCATCTGCGTTAATAAAACTAGTTTTGCTTAATTTTATTAATTTTAATTTTGAATTAAAATAATCTTCCATATCAGGATGTTCATTTTCACTTATGTGATCTTCTGAAAAATTTGTAAATACAGCTATATCAAAATCACATCCATCTACTCTATGTAGTTTTAACGCTTGTGATGAAACCTCCATTATAACAGTATCCACCTGTTCTTCTACCATTTGACTAAATAATTTTTGTAACTCTAAACTATCTGGGGTTGTTCTTGAACTTTCTCCTAAATTTTTATCTCCTATATAATTTGCTACTGTTCCTATTAGTCCTACTTTCTTACCTTGCTGTTCTAATATAGCTTTAATCATAAATGTTGTGGTTGTTTTTCCCTTTGTTCCTGTTATACCTATTAAGGTAAATTTTCTTGATGGATTATTATAGAAATTACATGCTATTTTTGATAATGCACTCCTTGTATCAGGTACCATTAATATAGTAACAGAATCATTTATATCTTTCTTACTTAATTTAGCTCCCTCTTGGATTACAATCGTTGATGCGCCATTATCAATAGCTTGTTTTATAAACTCATGACCATCTGCTTCAAATCCTTTTATGGCAACAAACATTCCATCTTTTTCTACTCTTCTTGAATCACATTCAATTGATTTTATATCTAAATTAAGATTTCCATGTCCTTTTATTCCTTCAATACCTGCAATAACAGACTTTAATTCCATTTCTATTCCTCCTATTTTATTTTTTACCTTTTCATAATACTTTAAATTTGTTTCATCTATTTTTTTCCATATTCTATTATAATATTTTTTTCTTATTTTGTATAGCTCTTTTATTAAAATTTTATGTTTTTTAATATCTATTAATTACATTTATATTAAATATTTTGTTTTTTAACTCTTGCATAACTATTTAATATTTTGTATAATATTTTATATTAATAAAAAATGGAGGTAATTAAATATGACACCACATAACGAAGCTAAAAAAGAAGATATCGCAAAAATTGTTTTAATGCCAGGAGATCCTTTAAGAGCAAAATATATTGCTGAAAATTTCCTTGATAATGCAAAATTAGTAAACTCTGTTAGAGGAATGCTTGCTTATACTGGTACATACAAAGGTAAAGAAATTACAGTAATGGGACACGGAATGGGAATTCCTAGTGTAGGAATTTATGTTCACGAACTATTTAAATTTTATGATGTAGACTGTATAATAAGAATTGGAAGTTGTGGAGGATATATTCAAGATTTAAATTTAAAAGATATAATTGTTGTAAATGACGCATATAGTGAATCTACATTTGCTGAAATTTATAGTGGATGCAAAGACCACTCTATTCCAGCAAAAAATTCTTGTAATGATGTTATTATAAGAACTGCAAAAGAATTAAATTTACCAGTTGTTGAAGGAAATGTACATAGTACAGATGCATTCTATTCAGAAACAGCTGATTTAAAAGAATTATATGAAAAATATGGATGTATAGCAGCTGAAATGGAATCTTTCGCTTTATTTGCAATAGCAAATAGATTAGGTAAAAAAGCTTCTTGTATTTTATCTGTAACAGATTCTTTAGTAAAACCTGAAGAACTAACTGCGCAAGAAAGACAAACTGCTCTTGTAGATATGATTCGTTTGGGATTAGAATCTGCAATACAATTGTAAAAAATAAAAAAACCGTTTTCTTGAAGAAAACGGTTTTTTTATTTTTTACATACTTTCTACATAATTTGTATCTAAATTATTTAAACTTTTTATATTAATATATACTCCTGCTCCTACAAAATTTCCACCACATTTTTGTATTAATTCTTTTGAAGCTTCTAATGTTCCTCCTGTTGCAAGTACATCATCTATAAAATAAAAGTTTTTGTTTTCGTAATTATCATTTGTTGGTAAGCATAAAGAATCTTTTCCATATTCTTTATAATAATCAACAGATAAAACTAAATTTTCAGGAAGTTTTCCTGGTTTTCTAATAGGTACAAAACCTTTATGTAATTTATCAGCAACAGCTGTTCCAAAAATATATCCTCTTGATTCAGGAGCTATGATATAATCTGTATTCTCAGGAACTTTTGAACACATTTCATCTATAATATTTGAAAAGTCATCTTTATCTGCTAGTTTTGGCGAGATATCAATAAATCTTACTCCTTTCACTGGAAAGTCTTCAATAAATCTTAATTCGGCCATAAAAACACCAATCCTTTTTTACAAATTCTCCTATAGTATACCATAATTCTACATTAAATTGCAAGTGTTTTAAAAGATAAATAGAACCCATAATTTGGGTCCTATTTATCTACTCTCTCCTTATAATATTGTGTTATTAGTTCGTCTAATTCTATGCTTAATTTATATATTATTTCATAATCTGCTCCATTTATAATACTATTATTTAATTCTTCTCTCAATTTAAGGATTTCTTTATTTATCATTTTAAGCACTCCCCTTTTTTCTATTTTTTCTCTTCCGCTTGTTATAAAAATACCATATTTTTACATAAACGTCAATATAAAAACTCGAAAAAATCGATTTTTTTGCAAAAAATCATATGTGATTTTTCCTTATTTTTCAAGGTTTAGCGCTATTTTCTCTTTTTTTATTTTGCTTTATGGCAATTTATTATGTTTTACGACATTTTATCACAATTTGTGATTTTCATTTTTCTACATTTTATTATCATTTTTATCCTTTGAGAGATACAGTCACTCTTACTAAAAAAATGTAAAAAAAAAGAGCTTGTGCTCTTTTTTTTACTCAATACCATATTTCTTTTTAAATTTATCTGCTCTTCCACCTGTTGTATCTCTTTTTAAGTTACCTGTCCAAAAAGCATGGCAATTAGAGCATATATCTACTTTTAAATCTTTTTTTGTTGAACCAACATTATATACTTTTCCACAAGCACAAGTTATTGTTGTTTCTTCATAATTTGGTTGTATTTCTTTTTTCATTTCGATTTCACTCCTTTTTATTATATAGAAAGTCCCTTTTAGTTTCTTTCCTTATATTATTTGTCCATGTACATTATAAGTTATGCTATGTTAGTATTATCTTCTTTCTGTTCATAGTTTTCTTTTACACTATTTACTGTTTCATCAAAAGATATTCTATCTACGATTTTTGAAATTATGTTCCACAAACATGCAATTATTAAAATAAATAAACATATTTTTTTCCATGATTTTGCTAACATATTTCACATCTCCTTTGCATTATACTAATTCTATTATAACTGTTTCTGCACAATCTCCTCTTCTTGGACCCATTTTATATATTCTTGTATAACCGCCTTCTCTTTTATCATATTTTGCAGCTATTTCTCCAAAAAGTTTTGCTGGTAAATCTATTTTATTACCTTCAGAGTCTTTTACTTTATTTGTTTTAGCCATTATTTTTCTTCTTGCATTTAGTCTTGATGGCATATCTTTTTGTCTTTTTTCCATTTTTTCTTCTTTAACTACTCTTAAATATTCTTTACCATTTTTGCTTGTAACTTTTTCTAATTCTTTGTTACCTTTGCTATCTAATTTTGCTTTAACCACTTTAACTTCTACTGTTTCGAAGTTATCTTTTTCTCTAATTGCTAATGCTATTAAGTTTTCAGCTAATCTTCTTACTTCTTTAGCTCTAGATTCTGTTGTTTCTATTCTTCCATATACTAGTAAATCTGTTGTTAAACTTTTAAGCATTGCCATTCTTTGGTCTGTTGTTCTACCTAATTTTCTTCTAGCCAATTCTTTCAGCCTCCCTTTCTTTAATAATACCTATTATTCATCTTCAGATGCAAAACTTAATTCTAATGAATGTAATTTGTTAATAACTTCATCTAGTGATTTTTTACCTAGATTTCTTACTTTCATCATGTCTGCTTCTGTTTTATTTGCTAAATCTTGAACTGTTGATATTCCAGCTCTTTTTAAACAATTATATGATCTTACAGATAATTCTAAATCTTCTATAGGCATTTCTAAAATTCTTTCTCTCTTAGATTCAGCTTTTTCTACCATAACTTTTGTATTTCTAGCTGCTTCTGATAAATCTATGAATAGTTCTAAATGCCCTGTCATTACTTTTGCTGCTAAGCTTAATGCTTCATATGCTTTTAAGCTTCCATCTGTCCATACTTCTATAGTTAATTTATCATAATCTATTGATTGACCAACTCTTGTATTCTCAACTGAATAATTCACCTTTTTTACTGGTGTAAATATAGAATCTATTGGTAATACATCTATTGCTTGATTCTCTTTTTTATTTTTTTCTGCAACATTATATCCTCTGCCTTTATCAACAGTCATTTCCATGCACAAAGAGCCACCTTCTGCTACCGTTGCTATATGTAAATCTGGATTTAATATTTCTATAGATGAATCTGTTATTATATCTCCTGCTTTAACTTCGCCCTCGCCATTAAATTCTATTTTTATAGTTTTTTCTTCATTATCGTGCATTTTTAATCTTACACTTTTTAAATTTACTATAATTTCTGGTACATCTTCTATTACATTTGGTATGCTAGAAAATTCATGTAATACACCTTCAATTTTTACACTAGTTATTGCTGCTCCTGGTAATGATGATAGAAGAATTCTTCTTAAAGAATTTCCTATTGTCATTCCATATCCTCTCTCTAAAGGTTCACATACGAATTTTCCATAGCTTTCGTCTTCATTTATTGCTAGGCATTCAATGTTTGGTTTTTCAAATTCAATCATTAATTTTAACCTCCTAATTTAGTTTTGTATTTAGAATAATTTCTAAATTCCAAACTCTAAATTCTAAATTCTATTTAGAATATAACTCTACGATTAAGTGCTCTTCAACTGGTATATCTACGTCTTCTCTTGATGCTAATCTAATTACTTTTACTTGTAATTTTTCGTTATTTCTTTCTAACCATTCTGGTGTTGGTCTGTTTGCTTCTATATTTGCTTTTATTGTTTTATTATCTTGTTTGATTTCTCTTACTGATATTACATCTCCTGCTTTTACTAAGTATGATGGAATATCAACTTTTTGACCATTAACATCAAAATGTCCATGGTTTACAAGTTGTCTAGCTTGTGCTCTTGAAGAACCAAATCCAGCTCTGTATACTACGTTATCTAATCTACTTTCTAATATTTGAAGTAAGTTTTCACCTGTAATTCCTTTTTTATTTTCAGCCATTTCGAAGTATTTTCTAAATTGTTTTTCTCCTACTCCATAAAAAGATTTTGTTTTTTGTTTTTCTCTTAATTGTGTTCCATATTCAGATAATTTTTTCTTTCCTTGTCCATGTTCTCCTGGTGCATAGTTTCTTCTTGTTACACTACATTTATCTGTATAACATCTTGAACCTTTTAAGAACAATTTTTGCCCTTCTCTACGGCAAATACGGCATTGTTCGTCTTTATATCTTGACATTTCATTTTCCTCCATTTCTTTATTCTTCGTAGTGAATAGTGAATGGTGAATATTGAATAGTGAATAATTTTTGTTAATTTTTTGTTAATTCTTAACAAAAAATTTTCATTAACTATTAACTTTTAACTCTTCACTATTAACTATTAACTAAATATAATCTATACTCTTCTTCTTTTTGGTGGTCTACAACCATTATGTGGAATTGGAGTAACATCTTTTATAGCTGTAATTTCTAATCCAGCTGTTTGTAATGATCTTATAGCAGCTTCTCTTCCTGAACCTGGTCCTTTTACAAATACTGCTACACTTTTTAATCCATGTTCCATACCTGCTTTTGCAGCTGTTAATGCAGCTTCTCCTGCAGCAAATGGTGTACTTTTTCTAGAACCTTTAAATCCTAATTCTCCAGCGCTTGCCCAAGAAATTACATTTCCTCTTTCATCTGTAATTGTAACTATTGTATTATTGAAACTAGAATGAATATGAGCTTCTCCTTTTTCTATGTTTTTTCTATCTCTTGTTCTAGTTACTTTTTGTGATGTTGTTGGTTTTGCCATTTAGCTCTTCCTCCTTTTCAAAATTTGTAAAATAAATTTTACTTTTATTCTTCACTTTTTATTATTCTATTATTTCTTTTTGCTTACTAATTTTCTAGGACCTTTTCTTGTACGTGCATTAGTTTTTGTTCTTTGTCCTCTAACTGGTAATCCTCTTTTATGTCTTGTTCCTCTAAAGCATCCTATTTCTGTAAGTCTTTTTATATTTAAAGCTACTTCTCTTCTTAAGTCACCTTCAACTTTGTATCCTTCCATAGCTTTTCTGATATCTTGTACTTGATCATCTGTCAAATCTTTTACTCTAATATCTGGATTTACTTTAGCTGCTGCTAATATTTTATTAGAACTTGTTCTACCTATTCCATAGATGTATGTAAGTCCTATTTCAATTCTTTTTTCTTTAGGTAAGTCAACACCTGCTATACGTGCCATATAAAATTTCACCTCTTCTATTAAATTAATATTTTTTTTGGATTGTATAATATATAATAATAAAAATAGATATTCTTAAAATTTCTTTTAAGACAGCCGCACTATTTTTATGTATTAACTTAAATTAAGTTTTAGGTTATAATTAACCTTGTCTTTGTTTGTGTTTTGGGTTTTCACAGATTACTCTTGTAACACCTTTTCTTTTAATTACTTTACATTTTTCACACATTTTTTTTACTGATGGTCTTACTTTCATTTTTTTCACCTCATATTATCTAGAAATTTTTATCTATTTTTATTTGTCTCGCCAAGTTATTCTGCCTTTAGTTAAGTCATATGGCGATAATTCTAATTTTACTTTATCTCCTGGAAGTATTTTTATATAGTTCATTCTAAGTTTTCCTGAAATATGTGCTAGTACTTGATGCCCATTTTCAAGTTCTACTTTAAACTGTGTATTAGGTAAGCTTTCTACTACTGTTCCCTCTACTTCTATAACATCTTCTTTAGACAATTTTTATTCCCCCCATAAAGAATATTTTTATTTACATTAAATAACTTGTATATTATACACTATTTTACCTGAATTGTCAATATTTCTGGTTCGTTTTCTGTAATTAAAATTGTATTTTCATAATGAGCTGCTGAAGTTCCATCTTCAGTAATTATTGTCCAACCGTCTTCTAGTTCACATATATCAGGCTTTCCAGCAATTACCATTGGTTCTATTGCTAAAGTCATGCCTGGTTCAAGTCTTATTCCTTTTCCAGGTTTTCCATAGTTTGGTATCCCTGGATCTTCATGCATCTCTCTTCCAATTCCATGACCTTGAAATTCTCTTACTACTGAAAATCCATTTTTATTTACAAAATTTCCTATTGCACTAGAAATATCTCCTATTCTATTTCCTTTTTTTGCATATTTTATTCCTTCAAAAAAAGCTTGTTTTGTAACATCTACTAATTTCTTATTCTCCGCAGAAGTATTTCCTACAATATATGTTCTTGCACAATCTCCGTGAAATCCATTTTTAAAAACTACTAAGTCTACACTTACTAAGTCACCTTCTCTTAAAATAATTTTTTTAGATGGAATTCCATGAATTACTACATCATTTATAGAAATACATAAAGTTGCAGGGAATGGCATTATTCTAGTATCTGGATGAGGATAATTTTTTTGTGCAGGAATTGCATTTTGGCTTTTTATAAATTCTTCTGCTATCCTATCCAGTTCCATAGTTGATATCCCTGGTTTTATTGCTTCTTCTACTTTTTTTTGTGTTAAATAAGCTATTTTACAAGCTTCTTTCATAATTTCTATTTCTCTTTTAGATTTTATTGTTACCAATTTTTTTACTTCCTTATATTTGTTTTTAGAACCCCCAGTCAGCTTCGCTGACAGCCCCCTTATTAAAGGGGCTTACATGCGATTAGTGTCTTTGAAGAATGGACGACCAATGGTCGCCGCTACAAACCTCCTTTAACAAGGGAGGTGGCACCCGTAGGGTGACGGAGGGTTCTTTTTTTATCTTTTATTTTAAATCAGCCTCAACTTCAGCTGCTACATCGTATGATGTTCTTCCTGCTTGGTCTCCAGCTTTTTCTGTTCTTAGTACATTTCTTTCTGAATAGTATGTTATTAGTTCTTCTGATGAAGCTTTATATACTTCTAATCTATTTTGTACTACTTCTGGTTTTTGGTCTTCTCTTTGATATAGTTCTCCTCCACATTCATCGCATTTTCCTTCTTGTTTTGGTGGATTGAATACTACATTGTATATTGCTGAGCATCCTCTGCAACTTCTTCTATTTGCAATTCTTTCTACTATTTCTTCAAATGGAACATCGATATTTAAAGCCATATCTACTTTATTTCCTTTTGATTCTAATAGTTTATCTAAAACTTCTGCTTGATTTTTTGTTCTTGGGAATCCATCTAAAATTGCTCCATTTTCTACATCTGATTCTTCCATTCTTTTTTCTAACATTCTAACTGTTAGTTCATCTGGAACAAGTTCTCCTTTATCCATATATACTTTTGCTTCTTTTCCTAATTCTGTTTCATTTTTTAAATTTTCTCTAAATAAATCTCCTGTTGATATATGTGCTAATTTTAAATTTTCTGCTAATATTTTTCCTACTGTTCCTTTTCCACTTCCTGGTGCACCTAATAATACTATGAACATAATTTCCTCCATCTGAATGAATGAAAAACATCGTCTTGCGTTGTCAAGCTGCGTAAAAATTTTATCGACATACCTTTGTATAGTCTCAAAAATTTTTCCTTGCTTTCCTAACAATACTCGCTTTTGATTCATTCTTATATTTTATTATATAAAAAACGAAGTAAAAGTGGTATATCACGCATTTTCAGAAATTGCAAAAAGCGGAGGTGTACAAATGTACATCGAGCATTTTTTGCAATTGATGAAAATGTGCGAGATGCCGCTTTTCATTCGTTTTATTCTAAAAATCCTTTATAGTGTCTCATTACTAATCTTGATTCTAGTTGTTGTACTGTTTCTAGCGCAACTCCTACTACGATTAATATTGATGTTCCTCCAAATGTTATATTCAAATTTGTAAAGCTTAATAGCATTGGTAAAATCGCAATTAAACTTAAGAAAATTCCACCAAATAATGTTAATTTTCTCATTATTGATGATAAATATTCTGTTGTTGGTTTTCCTGCTCTAATACCTGGTATAAATCCACCATTTTTCTTTATATTATTAGAAACCTCTGTTGGATTAAATGTTGCATATGTATAAAAATATGTAAATGCTACTATTAATATAAAGTATACTATTGCGTTTGCTACTGTATATCCTATACCAAATTGTGCAGATGATGTAGATAATGAAAACTTATATACTCCTGCCCAAAATCCTGTAGCTGTAGCAATATTGCTATTAAACATTGGTATAATCATAGCTGGAAATGTTAGAAGTGATGATGCAAAAATTACTGGCATTACACCTGCCATTGCTAATTTTAATGGTATATGTGTATTTTGCCCTCCATACATTTTTCTACCAACTACTTTTTTTGCATATTGTACTGGTACTCTTCTTTCTGCTTGTTGTACAAATACAACTCCTGCAACTAAAATTAGTGCTCCTACAGCTATTGCAAGTGCTGTTATTAATCCTGTTGTACTAAACCCAACTCCAGTTACAAATATTCTTCTAAATAACGTTGTAACAACTGATGGTAATGATGATATAATACCTATAAAGATTATTAATGATATTCCATTACCTATACCTTTATTTGTTATTTGTTCTCCAAGCCACATTAATAATGCTGTTCCTGCAACTAGTGATATTACTACTAATGCTCCTGTTTTTAATCCTGGATTTACAAATACTCCATAACCACTATATGTATTACTATATGTTAAGTATAGTCCTATAGCTTCTATTAAAGCTAATAATAAAGTTAACATTTTTGTGTATTTATTTATTTTAGCTTTACCTTCTTCTCCACCTTCTTTAATTAATCTTTCTAAAGAAGGTATTACCATTCCTAATAATTGTATAACAATTGACGCTGTAATATATGGCGTAATTGTCATAGCAAATATTGAAAATCTTGAAAATGCTCCACCTGAAATAATATCTATTAATCCAGATATACTTGTTGTAGAACCTGATGCTATATTTTGTAAAGCAATTGCATCAACTCCAGGAACTGTTATATAACATCCAAATCTGAATACTACGATTAGAAGTAATGTATATAATATTCTTTTTCTAATATCTGGAGTTTTTAAGGCATTTTTAATTGTTTTAAACAAATTAAATCACCTCTGCTTTTCCACCAGCTGTTTCTATTGCTTTTGCAGCTGAATTTGTGAATCTGCTAGCTTTAACTGTTAATTTTCTTTCTAATTTTCCAGTTCCTAAAATAACTATTCCGTCATTAGCTTTGCTAATAATTCCATCTTGTATTAAACTTTCAGCTGTAACTTCTTCTTGTTTTACTTGATTTAACATTGTTAAAGTTACTTCTGTATAAGTTTTAGCATGAATATTTTTGAATCCTCTTTTAGGTAATCTTCTATATAATGGTGTTTGACCACCTTCAAATCCACGTCTTACTCCTCCGCCTGATCTTGCTTTTTGTCCTTTATGTCCTCTACCAGAAGTTTTTCCTAGACCTGAACCCATTCCACGTCCAACTCTTTTAGATGTCTCTCTTTTTGTAGCTGACTTTATGCTTCCTAATTCCATCTGTTTTCCCTCCTTCAAAATTTGCAAAGAGCAAATTTTGTACTATTCACTCTTCACTATTCACTTTTCACTAAAGTTATAAAGAATGAATTTCGTACATATAACTCTTCACGGATATATTCTAAACTATTTCTTCTACTTTTTTTCCTCTTTTTTTAGCTATGCTTTCAGCTGTTGCCATATTTTCTAATGCGTTCATTGTTGCATATCCTACATTTCTTGGATTATTTGTACCAATAACTTTTGTTTTGATATCTCTATATCCAGCTAATTCTAATATAGGTCTTACGCTACCTCCAGCAATAAGTCCAGAACCTTGAGCTCCTGGTTTTATTAATACGCTTGCTGAACCAAATGTACCTAAATATTCGTGTGGTACTGTTGTTCCTACGATTGGAACTTCTATTAAATTCTTTTTAGCATCTTCAATAGCTTTTTTTATTGCATCTGGAACTTCTGCTGCTTTACCATTTCCAATACCTACGTGTCCGTTTTCATCTCCAACAACAACTACTGCGCTAAATCTGAAATTTCTACCACCTTTAACAACTTTTGCAACTCTGTTTATAGCTACAACTTTTTCTTTGAACTCCATTGTTTTTTCTTCCATATTGACTTAAATTTCCCTCCTTATTTGATTTTTGATAAGGCTTTTTTTTGTATCCTTTTTATTAAAACTCTAATCCTGCTTCTCTTGCAGCTTCTGCTAATTCTTTTACGATACCATGATAAACATATCCGCCTCTATCATATACAACATTCTTAATATTTTTTTCTAAAGCTCTTTTTGCAACTAAAGTTCCAACTTCTTTTGCAGCTTCTTTATTTGAATGTTTTGTTTTTACTTCTTTATCTAATGTTGATGCACTTACTAAAGTAATTCCTTTAGTATCATCAATTATTTGAGCATATACATTTGTGTTACTTCTAAATACACATAATCTTGGGCATTCAGTTGTTCCACTTATTTTTGTACGTACTCTTTTATGTCTTCTTTCTCTTTCTAATTTTCTATTAGTTTTAGAAACCATATTAATATCGCTCCTTTCTAAAATTCTTTTTCAATAAATTTTTATTTATTTGCTTACTCATTGCACACAAAGCAAAAGTTATATTGTTCGTTTGCTCTAAACAAATCAAAAACGAGTATGGCTAGGCGTCCGAACTAAAAAACCGGAGGCGTATAAAGATACGCTGAGGATTTTTTTGTGCTGGACAACAACGCCAGACGAAGTTTTTCATTTGTTTACAATTACAAATTTTATTTTTTGCCTGTCTTACCAACCTTACGTCTAATACGTTCTTCAACGTACTTAATACCTTTACCTCTATAAACTTCTGGTGGTCTTTTTGTTCTGATAACTGCTGCCATTTGACCAACTAATTCTTTATCTACTCCTTTAACAATTATTTGATTTGGAGTTGGAACTTCATATTTAATTCCTTCTGGTTCTACCATTTCTACAGGATGTGAATATCCTAATGTTAAAACTAATTTATTTCCTTGTTTTGCAGCTCTATAACCTACACCATTTATTTCAAGTTGTCTAGTATATTCATTTACAACACCTGTAACCATGTTATTTATTAAAGTTCTTGTTAATCCATGTAAGCTTCTATTTGCTGGTTCATTATTTGGTCTTGTAACTGTTATAACATTATTATCTAACTCTACTTTTATATTTGGGTGTATTTCTCTTTCTAGAGTACCTTTAGGTCCTTTTACAGTTATTTTTTGTCCATCTAGTTTTACTTCTACACCTTCTGGAACTGTAATTGGTTTATTTCCTATTCTTGACATGTTAATATTCTCCTTTCTAATATTACCAAATATATGCTAATACTTCTCCACCAACACCTAATTCTCTTGCTTTTTTATCTGTCATTATTCCTTTTGATGTTGATATTAAAGCTATTCCTAAACCATTTAATACTTTAGGAAGTTCTTCCTTTGATGCATATATTCTTAATCCTGGTTTGCTTATTCTTCTTAATCCTGATATTACTTTTTTACCTTTTTCTGTATATTTTAAGCTTATTCTGATTATTCCTTGATTTTCATTTTGGATTTCTTCGTAAGCTTTTATATATCCTTCATTAAACAATATTTCTGCAATGTCTTTTTTCATATTTGATGCTGGAATATCTACTGTTTTAAAATTTGCTTGACTTGCATTTCTGATTCTTGTTAGCATATCTGCAATTGGATCAGTTGTAATCATTTTCTCTCCTCCTTATTATTCTACTTTATAATTTATTCTTAAAACAAATTTTTCATTTATTTCTTACCAGCTAGCTTTTTTAATACCTGGTATTTCACCTTTATGTGCTAATTCTCTAAAGCATATACGGCAAATTCCATATTTTCTAATATAACCATGTGGTCTTCCACATAATTTACATCTATTATATTCTCTAGTTGCATATTTTTGTTCTTTTTGTTGCTTAACAATCATTGATTTCTTAGCCATATGTTTTATTTTCCTCCTTCAAAACTTAAAGAGTTTTGTACTCTTCACTTTTCTTTCTTCACTATTTATTAAGCTCTGAATGGCATACCTAATTTAGCAAGTAACTCTTTAGCTTCTTCATCAGAATTAGCTGTAGTAACAAATATAATATCCATTCCTCTTACCTTATCTATTTTTTCATATTCGATTTCTGGGAAGATTACTTGTTCTTTAATTCCTAATGAGTAATTTCCTCTTCCATCAAAAGAATTATTTGAAACTCCTCTAAAATCTCTAACTCTTGGAAGTGCTACATTAAATAATTTGTATGCAAAATCATACATTTTATCTTTTCTTAATGTAACTTTGCAACCGATATTAGCTCCCTCTCTTAATTTAAATGCTGCAATAGATTTTTTAGCTTTTGTTATAACTGGTTTTTGACCTGTTATAGCTGTTAAATCTGCAATCGCATTATCTAAGGCTTTAGGATTTTCCTTTGTATCTCCTAATCCTATATTAATAACTATCTTTTCTAATTTTGGAACTTGCATAACTGATTTATATTCAAATTTTTTCATTAATGCAGGTATTATCTCTTTTTCATATTGTTCTCTTAATATTTCCATAATTATTTATTTCCTCCTTTCCTATTTGATTATTGTTCCACATCTTTTACAAATACGAACTTTTCCATCTTTTTCAATTTTGTATCCTATTCTTGCTGGTTTATTGCATTTAGAACATAATACATTTACTTTGCTAGTATGTATAGCACATTCAACTGGTACTATTCCACCTTCGTCACCTTGTTTTTTAGGTTTGATATGTTTTTTTCTTATATTAACACCCTTAACAACTACTTTTTCTTGTTTTGGGATTACTTCTAAAACTTCTCCAGTTTTTCCTTTATCATTTCCAGATAAAACTTGAACTGTATCACCTTTTTTTATTTTCATTAAGGTTTCCCTCCTTCTTTCTATTATTCATTATGAACTTTTAGCATTTCGCTGAAGTTCAGACGACCAATGGTCCCCCTACACATCGTAGTTTTCTATATTTTTCTTTATTATAAAACTTCTGGAGCAAGTGATAAAATCTTCATATAATCTTTATCTCTTAATTCTCTAGCTATCGGTCCAAATATACGAGTTCCTTTTGGATTTCCATCATCACGTATTATAACTGCTGCATTTTCGTCGAATCTAACATAAGAACCATCTGCTCTTCTAATAGGTTTTGTTGTTCTTACTATAACAGCTTTAACTACATCACCTTTTTTTACAACACCATTTGGTATAGCATTTTTTACTGATGCTATTATAACATCACCTACACCAGCAAATTTTCTATGTGAACCACCTAAACATCTGATACACATTAATTCTTTTGCACCTGTGTTATCTGCTACTTTTAATCTAGATTGTTGTTGAATCATTACGGTTTTCCTCCTTTTCAAAATTCGTGAAGCGAATTATGTACTATTCACTATTCACTATTCATTTCTAACTATTCTCGGACGACCAATGGTCGCCCCTACACTCACTATTACAAGTTGAATGTGGTTTTTATTAATTTTATTTTATGATTGCTTTTTCTACAACTTCAACTAATCTCCATCTCTTATCTTTTGATAGAGGTCTAGTTTCCATTACTTTTACTTTATCTCCTATTTGGCAAGCATTATTTTCATCATGTGCTTTTAATTTATATGTTCTTTTTACAATTTTGCCATATAAAGGATGTTTTACACTTGTTTCAACTGATACTACTATTGTTTTATCCATTTTATTAGATGTTACTGTACCAATCATAACTTTACGAAGATTTCTTTCTTCCATTCTTGAATTCTCCTTTCACTAAAGTTTTTGGAACTTTTAATTCCAAATTCTATTTAGCCATTTCTCTTTCTTTTAATACTGTATTTATTCTAGCTATATCTTTTTTTGTCTCTTTTATTTTCATAGGATTGTCTAATCCATTTGTTGCTAAATTAAATCTTAATTTGAATAGCTCTGTTTTTAATTCACCTAATTCTTTATTTAAGTCTTGTGAAGACATTTCTCTTATTTTATCTATCTTCATCAACATCACCACCTTGATTATTTTCTCTTGTTACGAATTTTGTTTTAACTGGTAGTTTATGTGCAGCTAATCTTAAAGCTTCTCTTGCAATTTCTTCTGAAACATCTGCTAACTCAAATAGTATTCTACCTGGTTTAACTGGTGCTACCCAATATTCAACAGCTCCTTTACCTTTACCCATACGAGTTTCAGCAGGTTTCTTGCTTATTGGTTTATTTGGGAATACTTTTATCCAAACTTTTCCACCTCTTTTGATGTAACGTGTCATTGCAATACGTGCTGCTTCTATTTGATTTGCTGTAATTAATCCAGCTTCTAATGTTTGTAATCCGTATTGTCCTTCATTTACAACGTTTCCTCTTGTTGCTTTTCCTCTATTTCTACCTTTTTGCATTTTTCTATATTTTGTTCTTTTTGGCATTACTGGCATTATTCTTCTCCTCCTTCTGTTTTATTTTTTTTAGTAGGAAGAACTTCTCCTTTATATATCCAAACTTTTACACCTATTTTTCCATAAGTTGTATCTGCTTCACAGAATCCATAATCAATATCTGCTCTTAATGTTTGTAGTGGAATTGTTCCTTCTTTGTAGAATTCTGTTCTAGCCATATCAGCTCCACCTAATCTTCCAGATACAGATGTTTTTATTCCTAAAGCTCCTGCTTTCATTGCTTTTTGCATACATTGTTTCATTGCTCTTCTAAAAGAGATTCTTCTTTCTAGTTGATTTGCAATGTTTTCTGCTACTAATTGAGCATTTGTATCAACATCTTTAACTTCAACTATATTTAAATTTACATCTTTATTTATCATTTTAGATAATTCTTGTTTTAAACTTTCAGCTAAGTTTCCACCTTTACCTATAACTACTCCTGGTTTTGCTGTGTAAACATTAACTTTTATAAATTTAGCTGTTCTTTCTATCTCTATTTTAGAAATACCGCTAACAAATAATTTTTTCTTTACATATTCACGGATTTTATGGTCTTCTATTAAATAATCACTGAAATTCTTTGAATCTGCGTACCATTTTGAATTCCAATCTTTTATTACACCAACTCTTAATCCATGTGGATGCATTTTTTGTCCCATACTCTTTATTTCCCTCCTTAAACTTCTCTTACTTTTATTGTAATATGACTTGTTCTTTTTCTAATTCTTACTGCTGAACCTTTTGCTGCTGGTCTAATTCTTTTTAATGTTGGACCTTGGTTTGCATATATTTCGCTAACAACCAAATTTCCTCTGTTCATACCATGATTGTTTTCTGCATTTGCTATTGCAGATTTTAATAATTTTTCTATTAATTCAGATGATGCTTTTGGTGTGAATTTAACTATTGCTAAAGCTTCATCAACATTTTTACCTCTTATAAGGTCTGCTACTATTTTAACTTTTCTAGCTGATATTCTAGCAAATCTTAATGTAGCTACTGCTTCTAGTACTTTATTTTCTTCTGGCATTTAATTTACCTCCTCTTAATATTTGTCTGTCAGACTTTTACTTAACGTCTGTTTTCTTTTCTCCTGAATGTCCTCTAAATGTTCTTGTTGGAGCAAATTCTCCTAATTTATGTCCTATCATTTCTTCTGATATATATACTGGAACATGTTTTCTTCCATCATGAACTGCTATTGTATGTCCTACCATTTGTGGATATATTGTAGAAGCTCTTGACCAAGTTTTTAAAACTGCTTTTGTTCCATTTTCATTCATAGCTTCAATTCTCTTTAATAGTTTTTCTTCTACGAATGGTTTTTTCTTACTAGATCTTGACATTTATTTATCCTCCTTTTAATCACTTTCCACGGACGACCAATGGTCGCCCCATACATATTATCGCTATTTTAATTACTTTCTTCTTTTTACGATATATTTATCTGTTTTATTATTTTTCTTTCTTGTCTTATATCCTAATGCTGGTTTACCCCAAGGAGTAAGTGGTCCACTATGTCCTACTGGAGCTCTACCTTCACCACCACCATGTGGGTGATCTACTGGGTTCATAACAGAACCTCTAACTGTTGGTCTAATACCCATATGTCTTGTTCTTCCTGCTTTTCCTAATTTGATGTTACTATGGTCTGTATTTCCTATTGTTCCTATTGTTGCTCTACATTTTGCTCTTACTAATCTCATTTCTCCTGATGGTAATCTTATATGTGCATAAGTTCCTTCTTTAGCCATAAGTTGAGCTTCTCCACCAGCAGCTTTTACCATTTTTCCACCTTGACCTGGATTTAATTCTATATTATGAATTAATGTACCAACTGGTATATTTTCTATCGGTAAGCAGTTTCCTGGCTTAATATCAACGTTTTCACCTGATATAACTTTGTCTCCATCTGTTAATCCAACTGGAGCTAAGATATATGCTCTTTCTCCATCTGTATATTCGATTAATGCTATATTACTTGTACGATTTGGATCGTATTCTATACCGATAACTGTTGCTTCCATGTTATCTTTTTTTCTTTTAAAATCAATTATTCTATATTTTTGTCTGTTTCCTCCACCTTGATGTCTTACTGTTATTCTACCATAAGAATTTCTACCAGCATTTTTCTTTTTTGCTCTCAATAAAGATTTTTCTGGTGTTTTTTTTGTAATCTCATCGTTTGTCAATGTTGTCATATTTCTTCTTGATGGTGTGTATGGTCTAAATGTTTTTATCCCCATTACTATTCACGCTCGGAGTTTTGAAAAACTTCGTCTTGCGGTGTCAAACTTCATTCAAAATTTTTCGATGTACAGCGTACTATCTCAAAATTTTTCATTCGTTTTCCTAGCAATACTCGTTTTTGAAATCTCCTCTCCTTTCTTTATTTTTCTATATTTGTGGTTGTTTTCCCGGACCACTTCCGGATATTTATTTTTTATCCCAGTTTTTTCTGGATAATTTCTATCTTTCATCTTTTTCTTTCTTAGGTTTTATTTTATCAAGTTCTTTTAATTTTTGTTCACTAGATAATTTTGGATTTTCTAATATTTCACCATATTTAGCAAAATCTCTTAACGCTTCTTTAAATGATTCTTCTTTCATTATTAAGCACCCATAAATTCGTCGATAGAATTTTTGTATTTCTTATCAACTTTAACTTCTTTTCCACCTTTAGATAAATATTTTTCTTCAGCTGGGTTTGTATCGATTGTTACTATTGCTTTTTTCCAATCTGGTCTTTTTCCAGAATGAGCTCCCATTCTTTTTTCTTTTCCTTTTACTGTCATTGTATTTACATCTAATACTTTAACATTAAATAGAGCTTCTACTGCATTTGCAATATCAACTTTTGTAGCTTTTTTTGCTACTTGGAATGTATACTTTCCTTCTTCAAGACCCATATTACTCTTTTCTGTTATTATAGGTTTTACTATTATTTCTTCTGGTTTCATTTAAGCATACACCTCCTCTAATTTCTTAACTGTATCAACTGTTAATACTAATTTGTTGTATTTTAATAAGTCGTAAACATTTATTGTGTTTGTTAAACTTGTTTTAACTCCTTCAATATTTCTAGCTGATTTTTGTACAGTTTCATTTTTTTCTGGTAATACTATTAGAGTTTTTCCTTCTACTTTTAAGTTTTCTAATGCTTTTACCATATTTTTTGTTTTGATTTCTTTTAATTCTAATTTATCTACAACTACTAAGTTGTTTTCTAATACTTTTGAGCTTAATACTGATCTTATTGCTAATTGTCTTTCTTTTTTATTAATTTTATAACTGTAATCACGTGGTTTAGGTCCTAATGCAATACCACCTTTAATCCATTGTGGTGCTCTTATACTTCCTTGTCTTGCTCTACCTGTACCTTTTTGTTTCCAAGGTTTTCTTCCACCACCAGCAACTTCAGCTCTTGTCTTTGTGCTAGCTGTACCTTGTCTTTGATTTGCCAAATAATTAACTAAAGCAATGTGAACTATCTTTTCATTTGGTTTAATTCCAAATATGTTGTCATTTAATTCGATATCACTTACTTTTTTTCCTTCTACATTGTATACATCTATTTTAGGCATTTTATATTCTCTCCTCTCTTACTATTTTGCACTCTTTACTGAGTTTCTTATTTTTAGAATAGCGCCTTTGTTTCCTGGAACACTACCTTTTATTAATAATACATTTTTATCTAAATCAACTTTTACTATTTCTAAGTTTTCAATTGTAACTGTTTCTACTCCCATATGTCCTGGTAAGTTCTTTCCTTTGAAAACTCTACCTGGTGTTGATGTAGATCCCATTGAACCTGGTCTTCTATGATACATAGAACCATGACCCATAGGTCCTCTTGATTGTCCATGACGTTTAATAACACCTTGAAAACCTTTTCCTTTAGTTGTTCCTGTAACATCAACTGTTTCTCCTGCTGTAAATATATCAGCTTTTATTTCATCTCCTACATTATAAGATACTTCTTCTAATCTAAATTCTCTTAAATATTTTTTTGGAGTTACACTTGCTTTTGCAAAATGTCCTTTTGTAGGTTTAATTAATTTCTTTTCTTTAACTTCTCCAAAACCTAATTGTACAGCTTCATATCCGTCACTATCTTTAGTTTTAACTTGAACTACTGTACAAGGACCTGCTTCAACTACTGTAACTGGAATAACTTTTCCATTTTCATCAAAAATTTGTGTCATTCCTACTTTTCTACCTAATATTGCTTTTTTCATATCTCTTTATCCTCCTAATAACTATTGGCTAATTTAAAAACACTTTGTTTTTATCAATCAGCATGGTTAATTTTTAACCGTCTTTAAAATTAAAGTTTTATTTCTATTTCAACACCTGCTGGTAATTCTAATTTCATTAGACTATCAACTGTTGTTTGTGTTGGATATAATATATCAATAACTCTTTTATGTGTTCTCATTTCAAATTGTTCTCTTGAATCTTTGTGTTTGTGTGGTGAACGAATTATTGTTACTATTTCCTTTTTTGTTGGTAATGGAATAGGACCTGAAACTTTAGCTCCTGTTCTTTTAGCAGTATCTACTATCTTTTCAGCAGACTGATCTATAAGAACATGATCATAAGCTTTTAATCTTATTCTTATTTTTTCACTTGTAGCCATTACCCTTTTTGTTTGTTTTGTAGCTTTTTCTGTTTTTGCAGCTGGTTTTTTAGCTGTTTTAGCTACTGGTTTTTTAGTTCCTTTTTGAACTTTTTCTTTGTTTTCAACTTCTGTCGAATTTGCCATTGTTAAATTCCCTCCTTAAAATATTTTTTACCATACATACTTTTGGCATCTTTAAATATGTACGTTTTAATTACCTTAGGAAAGTTATTAACGCACCCTGGTGTTTCATTTGAATCCATTTTTTTATCCAAGTCAAAAGACATGGACAAGTGCTAATTTTCTAACTTATCCGCCTAGGTCTTAGCCAAGACATACTCCACGAAAGTTCCCTCCACCATAAAGATGTAGCCACATTTCGCTTCAACGCAAATCTACACGCAATATCTATTATACTGCGTGTAGATTATCTTTGTCAAGCATTTTTGTAAATTTTTTCATTTTTTTCTTACGGATTACAGCTTTTAGTGAAAATTTTAGTGTTTTTTGTTGATTATTGTTTTTCTTCTAATTCTGATATACAGTGTGGACATTTTGTTGCTTTTATGTTTATTTCCGTATAGCAATATGGACACACTTTTGTTGTAGATTCTGCTACTGGTTCTGGAACTATATCTGTTTTTCTTCTTCTGAATTTTCCTTTTTTCTCTAGTTTTTTTAATTCTTCTTCTTTCATATGCTCAATTTTTTTATTTAATTTATTTATGTATTTTATCATTAAAAATATAGACATAGCTATTATTAAGAAATTGATAACTGCTGTTATAAATGAGCCATACTTTATAGAGCTTTCTCCTATTGTTATAGCTAATTCTGTATAATCTACTTGTCCAATAAATATTGCAATTGTTGGCATTATTATATCATCTACTAATGATTTTACTATACTTTGAAACGCACCACCTATAATAACACCGACTGCTAAATCCATTATATTTCCTTTTAATGCAAATTCTTTAAATTCTTTCCACATTTTTAATTCTCCTTCTTATTTTATAGTATATATACTACATATAATAATACTGCAAAAGTCGAATCTTGTCAATTGAGCTCTTATACAAAATTAAAATACCAGATATAATCTGGTATTTTAATTTATTCACCTAATCCAAAGCTTACTCCTAACGCATTATTTATTTGAGACATTATAGTATCATTATCTATGTGCCCTATTTTTTCTTTTAGTCTGCTTTTATCTATTGTTCTTATTTGTTCTGCCAATATTATAGAATCGGATTTTAATCCAAATTCTTCTGATGAAAGTTCTATATGCGTTGGCAATTTGTTTTTGTTTTGTTGTGATGTTATTGCTGAAACTATAACTGTCGGGCTATATTTATTTCCAGTATTGTTTTGTATTACTAAAACTGGTCTTATACCTCCTTGTTCTGAGCCAACTACTGGACTCAAATCTGCATAAAACATATCTCCTCTTTTTATTACCATTTTTCTTCACTCCTGCTATATTAAATATTGTTTTATATCTTAAATATAGGTAATAGAGATTCTAATTCTTCATTAGTTCATCTTTATTTTATTATTTTAGTGTATTTATTTTTATCTCATTATATAATATGTAAATTTTATCCTTCTGTGTCCCATCTTTTATTTCAATTTTTTCTATTTTTCCTTGTTCCTTATCTATATACATTTTTTTGCTAATATCATATTTATTATTTTTTCTCTTTGTAACTTCAAATATTATTTTTCCGATTTTCTTCATAGCACTTTTTTTCTTCACTATTCGCATAATCTTCAATAAATGAATTTAAACTAAGTACGTTACTTTCTATATATTTGTATTCTTCATATAATTTGCTTAAACTCAAATTTGTATTTTCTATTTTTAGTATTCCTTCATTATATATAAATTTAACTCCTGCAATATATTCTGGTTCAATTACTTCTTGCATATACATGTTTTGATTTTTTATATATTCTTGTTTTAATTTATAAGTATTACTACTTTTATTGCTCTGTACTGTAACCTGTGCTATTGCATAATATGAATCTATATTTAAAATATATTCTTCAATTTCATCAGCTGATTTGTTACTTATATTATTTCCTTTTTTTGAAGAATTATAATTATTTTTTATAAAAAATGTGAGCAATGAAATAAGTATTATGATAATTATAAAAAAGATTATTTTCCTAATTTGCATTATTGTTTCCTCCTTTTGTAGATTAGTCAAGATCTACCACTAAATATTTAGCATTTTCTTCAAACATGGACGGTCAATGGTCTCCCCTACATAGATTACATATATTAAAATATATTTTAAGGCATAAAAAATATGCAGGTTATACCTGCATACTCTTAATATTATTATACCTCTTCATCCATATCTTTTATTAATTCAAGTTGTGATATTAATAATGATTCCATTTTTGCTTTATAAACACTAAATTGTTTTTTTAATTCTTCTATTTCTTTTTCTTTTATCATAATTTGAGTGTTTAATTCATCCATCTTGACTCTTGATTGATATTCTGCATCTTTTATTATTTGTTCTGCTTGTTGTTTTGCAACATTTTGCACTTCATCTGCTGTTTTTTGTGCGATAACAAGTGTGTTTTGAAGTGTTGATTCTATGTTTTTATATTGTCCCACATCATTATGTAATTCTTCTGTATTTTCTTTTAATTCTTTATTTTCTTTATATAGTTTTTCATAGTCTGCTGTTATTTCGTCTAAAAACTCATCTACTTCATCTACATTATATCCATTTACCATCTGTCTTGAGAATTTTTTATTTTCTATATCTAAAGGTGTTATCATATTTTTGCCCTCCTATTTTAACCAAGATACTGACAATTTATTTTTTAACTCTTCTCTTGCTAAATCACTCTCTATATCATAATTTACTGGTGCAATTAAAAATATAGAATTTGATACTTTTTGTATATGTCCATTTAAAGCATGTACCGCTCCACTTAAAAAATCTATTATTCTTCTTGCAACATCTTTATTTACATATTCTAAATTCACTATTATAGATTTTCTGTCTTTTAGATAATTGCATATTTCTTCAGATTGTTCAAAAGATGTTGGTTGTGTTATAACCATTTTTACAGATTGTACTTGTGGCATATTAACTATTTTGTTTTTTCTTGTTCCAAATAGTCCTCTTTCCTCTACATCTTCTTCAACTTTTTCTTCTTCTTCAAATTCATATATATCCTCATTTTCTAAGTCTTGTTCTTTTTCATTACTTAATAAGCCTAAAGCATCTAATACTTTATTCATAATTGCAACTGCCATTTTTTTATATCCCTCCTACATAAATATACAAGTATAATATATAATTTTATTTAAAAAGTCAATAGGTTTTCATAAATGTTTTTTAAATGAAATATATTTGTAATATTATTGTAATATTTTGCGTAATTTTACTTTTATTGTCATATGTGCTATAATTAATATATTGGAGGAAATTATCATGATTAAATTAGTAGCTAGTGATTTAGATGGTACTATTATTGATAAGAATAATTTTATTTATGAAAATAACTTTAAAGCAATAGAAGATTTAACCAAAAATAATATGGATTTTGTTATTTGCACAGGTAAGGCATATCCTATTACTAAAGATGTTTGCACTAGAATAAATGCTTCTTATGGAATTTTTGGTAATGGAAATCAAATTATAGATTTAAAAACCGGCAAAGAAATATATAAAAAACTACTATCTAATTCTGATGTATTAATGTGTATAGACATTGCTAAAGAGTATAATCTTCATGTTCATGTTTATACAGATAGTGAAGTTATCTCTGAAGAATTACTTTATTTAGATTTAAGAAATTATAAATTACAAACATCTACAAAATCCGAAAATTATATGAAATTTAAAATAGTAGATGATATAAAAAAATATATATTAAATAGTAATTCTGAAGTGTGTAAATTGGTAATATCTAGTATTAATTCAACAGATGTCGTTAAAAATACCATTTTAGATAAATTAGATATTTCTGTTACTACTATAAAAAAACTTGGTCAATATAAAGATTTAATAATTAATAAAGAGTATGAATATTTGGATATTACTCCAAAAGGTGTAAATAAAAGCACTGCTTTGAAAATCCTTGGGGATTACATTAATGTAAAACCTGAAGAAATGCTTACAATTGGAGACAATTTAAATGATTTAGATATGATTAAAAATGCTGGTGTAGGTATAGCAGTGTCAAATGCTTATGATGAATTAAAACAAGTAGCTCAATATACCACAATTAATCCTGTTGAAAAAGGCGGATTTGCAGAAGCAATATATAAATTTATAGAATTTTAGAGTTAATTGGGAGGGAGAATTTTGACATATGTCAAAATTCTCCCTCCCAATTAACTCTTTTTGTTTTTTATTAGTTCATTCCCATTTTATATGCAATCTTTCTAGCTTGTTTCTTTATTTTCCTTTTATTTATCATTCCTTCTGTACACATCATATATGCTGCCGCTGTAAGAGCTGACCCTAATACTATCCCTTTTACAAATCTCATTTTTTTCATTCCTTTCTGTAAGGCTCCTTTTTTATTTTTTGACTTTATTCTACTATTTAGCCTTTTTCTTTATTATTTCTATTTTTAGTTATTTTATACTCTTTTATAATTGAATATATTTCATATACTGTTATAATTGCTAAAAAAATTCCAAAATATCTTTTCAATTCATTTACTGGTATTTTAGAAGATACATTTGCTCCTATTACTGCTCCTATTATACCACTTATGGCTATGGTTGTCCCTACTCTCCATTCTATTAATTTGTTTTTTATAGAAACTATTATTGCTGAAATAGATGTTGGAACAAAAAAAACTAAATTTGTAGCTTGAGCTATATGCTGATCTACACCCAAAAAAATAGAAAGAACAAGTATTAATATTGTTCCTCCTCCCATTCCAGTACCACTAACTATTCCAGAAATTAAACCTGTTATTAATTCCCACATATTTTTTCCTTTCAACTCATAATCATTTTTATAGAAGTGTATGCTAAAAATATTACAAACATTATTCTTAAAGTCTTTCCGGAAAACTTTTTCAAAAGTTTCGCTCCAATAATTCCACCTACAATGCCTCCTATTGCACATTTTATGGCGATATCCCAATTAATATAATTATTTTTATAATAAAAAAGTCCACTTGTTACAACCATTGGCAATATGGCAAATACTGAAGTTGCCCTTGCTTTTGCATCTTCTAATTTTAATATATGAATTAATGCTGGAACTACTATCATTCCTCCACCGGATGCGAATAGACCACTTACTACACCAGCACTCAGTCCAATTATTATTTGTTTTGAC
Source organism: Clostridia bacterium (assembly GCA_045650705.1). Taxonomy (GTDB): domain Bacteria; phylum Bacillota; class Clostridia; order TANB77; family CAG-508; genus UMGS1781. Next base: position 36,096 of record JAZRRK010000055.1, on the reverse strand, counting down.
ATTTTTTCCCCTGCTCATAATATTTTTCAAATTCTTTTTCTGCAATCTTTGTTAATACTTCATCACATTTTAGCATTTGAATAATTATATCTCTTTTTAATTCTTTATCTTCAATATTTTCTGCTTTATCTAGAAATTTTTGTAATTCTTTTAAATATTCGTTGCATTCTTTTTTCCATTCTTTATTAATATTCATACACTTATTATGTTTCATTTTAATCATCTTTATACCTCATATTGTAATATTATGTATATTATAACACCATTTTTACTGTTAGGCAACTTTTTATTACGTTTATCGTTATATTGTAATCTTTTTGTGTTATTTTTCTACAATAAATGATAAAATACTTTATAATTCAGTTAGGAAGGGGTTTACTTATGATTAAAATTAAACTTTCAAATTTGCTAGGAGAACACAAAATGACTCAAAAAGCTTTAGCAGACGTTACTCACATAAGACCTGCAACTATATCTAAGATGTACTATGAAGAAATAAGAAGAATTGATGTTAAACAACTTGATAATATTTGTAAAGCATTTAATTGTGAAATTTCTGAACTTTTAGAATACATACCTGATAAGGAATAATATTATAAAAACGAAGGCATTACCTTCGTTTTGTTTAATTTTTATGTTGTATTCCATTATTATCAATTGTGTAATTTTCTTTATATATTAATTCCGAAACGCTTACAATAGTGTATCCTTTATCTTTTATATTAGTAATTATCATATCTAAACTATTTGCAGTATTTTCTGTCCCATTATGCATTAATATTATTGCTCCATTTTCTAATTTTGATTGTATTCTCTCCCACATTTGTTCTCCAGTTAGAGCTTTATAATCTAATGTATCAATAGACCATTGAATAACCATATGATTATTGTCTTTTGCAGACTGCATAACTGTATCGTTATATTCTCCATATGGACCTCTATATAAAGTACTTGGCTTACCTGTAATTTGTTCTATCAATTCTGAACATTTTTGTACCTGTTCTGAATTTTTATCATAACTTAAGTTATTTACATGAGGATGATTATATGAATGGTTTGCTATTTCATGTCCTGCTTTATGTATTTTCCTTACAGAATCACTATATTTTTCAATCCAATCTCCTACCATAAAAAAAGTAACTTTTACTTGATGTTCTTCTAAAGTTTCTAGTATTTTATCTATATCGTCATCATTCCAAGCACAATTTATGGTTAATGATATTTTTGGTTCATCAGTGTTTACATTATATATTGGAAGTTGTTTACTTGTTGCTGCTGTTTGCAATGTATTTTCTGGAGTTTTGGCAAATAATGATGTCATCATAAATAGCGCTAGTACTGTGCAGGCTGCTACTGCAAATGAAACTAATTTATCTTTATTAAAAACATAAAACATATACTTTCTCCTTTATCTTTTATAAGTGTATTAAAACATTTTATGTTATATGCATATTTTATTATAATTATAGGGATATAATTTTTTGATTTATATCCCTACAATCTTATAATATTATGCAGATTAATCCTCCGCTTCCCTCATTTACTATTCTCTCTAGTGTTTCTTGCAATTTACCTTGTGCATCTTCTGGCATTCTATATAGCTTATTTTGTAACCCCTCATTTACTAATTCATGCAAATTTTTGCCAAATATATTTGATTCCCATATTTTTATAGGATCATTCTCAAATTCTGATAATAAATAGTTTACAAGTTCCTCTGATTGTTTTTCACTTCCTACTATAGGAGATACTTCTGTTTCTATATCAGCTCTTATCATATGTATAGATGGTGCTTTTGCTTTTAATTTTACTCCAAATCTTGAACCCTGTTTTACTATTTCTGGTTCTTCTAGTATTAGCTCTTCCATTGTTGGAGTTACTATTCCATATCCCTTTTGTTTTACTTCTTGTAAAGCCATATCTACTTTATCATATTCTTTCTTTATCCTTGACAAATTATTTATTGTTGTAAATAAATCGGCTTCATTGTTCATTTCTATTCCTGTCATTTCAGTTAATATCTTATAGAACAATGTGTTATTTAAACTTATTTCTACTGTTACACTTCCAGTTCCTAAATCTATATTATCAATTGTAGTCTTTACAATTATTTCTGTTTGTTTTATTCTTTCGATACCATCATTTATTCTCTTTACTGTTTTTATATCTCTAAATGCTTCTTTTATTTCTTTATAAAGTTCTTGCTTTAAGCTGTGTTCGTAGTCTAAACCATCTATCCAACCTGGAAGATTTATATTTATTCTTTCTATTGGAAATTCATATAAAATTCTTCCAAATATATTATTTATATCTTCTATATTCAAATTGGTACAATCCGTTGGTATTACAGATACACCATATCTTTCTTCTAAATCTTTTGCTAACATTTGTGTTTCATTTGAATATGGATTACTTGTATTTAATACCATTACAAATGGTTTATTTAGCGCTTTTAACTCATTAACTACTCTTGTTTCTGCTTCTATGTAGTCTTCTCTTGGAATCTCTGTTATACTTCCATCTGTTGTAACTAGTATTCCTATTGTAGAATGTTCTGCTATAACCTTTCTTGTTCCAATTTCTGCAGCTTCTTCAAAAGGCATTTCTTCATCTGCCCATGGTGTCTTTACCATTCTTGGTACATCTTCTTCCATGTATCCTAATGCATTATTAACTAAGTACCCTACACAATCTACTAATCTAGTTTTTAATTTTAAGTTATCTCCTATTGTAATTTCAATTGCCTCATTTGGTACAAATTTTGGCTCAGTTGTCATTATCGTTCTTCCAGCAGCACTTTGCGGAAGCTCATCTCTTGCTCTTTCTTTTTTATAAGTATTTTGAATATTTGGTATAACTAACAAGTCCATAAAATTTTTTATGAAAGTGGATTTTCCTGTTCTTACTGGTCCAACTACACCAACATATATATCTCCATCTGTTCTAGCTCTAATATCCTCATATATCTCTAAATTCTCCATAAAAATAATTACCTCCCATAATTAACGTTTGTACTAAACTTTAATAAATGTATATTATTGAAAAGTAATTATTATTACACTTTTTTAATTTATTTTAAAAATCCCCTCTCTATTTTGAGAGGGGATAGCCCGATAGATTTACTTAATGTACTCAAAGATATCCTTGATTGTAATATCTTTGATATATTTTCCCCATGCTATATCTGCAATAGCAGAGGCAAATTCTTCGTTCAACTTGTGAAGAGCACAATATAAGTCTTCCCAAGTTTCAAAGATTTCCTTCTCGCTTAGTGAAGGAAGAAAATAAATCACTATAACCACTGCTATAGGATTTTCGACTTCTTCTCTTTCCTTAAAAAGGAAGTCTTTTCTACAAAAAAGGCCTTCCATTTTAACAAACGCCTGATGTTCCCAAGCTGAAATTTTATCTATGATTTCTCTATTCTCATAAATAAATTCATCGCATACACCCTGCATTTCATCTGCAGTTGTGCAGTTGCAAAGTTTCGTGGTAACACCAGTTTCCAACACTTCTTCGACCAGATTCAAGAACTTTTCTTTAATCATAGTTTTTTCTCCTTTGTTTTATTTTCATTAGTACATTTCCTCGGGCATTAAATGACTAATCGTTAACATTATAACATACTTATGTAAATTAGTCAATTTTTACCCACAAACTAAAAGATAGGTCAAAGTTAAATATCCTTTGACCTATTATTGTTTTCTTTTTTTGTCATATTCTCCATATTTTTTACTTGTTCTTTTTGCTTCTCTAATGGTAACCAATGATATGCAGAACATACAAATTCTCCATACTTCGTTGTATCTTCTTTTTTTGAAATTTTTTTATCTTTTTGCATATGCTACACCCCAAAGTTAGTATATCCAATTTAGTATAAATTATATTACATCTTTCTAAATACACCAGAAACTTTTCCAAGTATTCTACAGTTTGGAACTATTATTGGATCCATTGTATGATTTTCTGGTTGTAGTCTAATATGGTCTTTTTCTTTATAGTAAGTTTATACTGTTGCTTCGTCTCCTATTAATGCAACTACAATTTCTCCATTTCTTGCTATATCCTGTTTTCTTACTAAAATGTAATCTCCGTCTAAAATACCTGCTTCTATCATGCTTTCTCCTCTAACAGTAAGCATAAAACTCTCATCATTTCCAACAAAATCAATTGGAATTGGAAATGTGTCTGTAACATTCTCTACTGCTAAAATTGGTTCACCTGCTGTTATTTTTCCTATAACAGGTACATCTACTAATTCTTTTCCACTATATACTGGTTTATCTTGTATTTTTTGTTGTCCTTCTAGTCCACCCTTTAATAATTTTAAAGTTCTTCCTTTTTGATCCTCTTTTTTAATATATCCTTTTTTTTGTAACCCTGTAATATACGTATGGACTGTTGCTGTAGAACTTAATCCAACACCCTTTCCTATCTCTCTTACTGATGGTGGATATCCATTATCTTGTATTTGTTTTTCAATATATTTTAATATTGCCCTCTCTCGTTTGTTTAATTCATTAGGATCTTTTTTTCTCACTAAAATCATCTCCATTAAAAATATTTTTTATATATTATCATATATTTTTTTGTTTGTCAAACAAAAGTTTTTATTTTCTTTAATTTTTTATAATATTACTGACTAGATATAAATAATATAGATTGCAAATGAGGTCGACCTTTGAGTAGCCGGAGGCGTGCAATTATTATATAAATAGTCATTATCGTAGCCATCAAATTAGATTTTGTATTCAATATACCGCGGCTGGAGACCGGAATTAAAATCTATATTATTTATATCTAATTTAATTCTTAACAACTTTTTACAAATTTTATTGTATTTTTTGTTTATTGTTTGATATAATTGTAATGGAGTGTGATTATTATGATATTAAAGGCTATATCTTTTAATATGTGTCATCGGAGAAGGCCTAGATGGAAGAATTGATGTTCGCAGGCAGGCAACTTTCTTAAAAAAATATCGACCAGATATTATCTTCTTACAAGAAATAGATTTATATACTAAGCGCGCTTATAATAAAAATCAAATATATACTTTTAGCAAATATACTGGTTTGCAATACCGCTCTATGGGAACTAATATTAAATATAAAAATGGATTCTATGGTGATGGAATTTTATCTCGTTTTCCTATTGAATACTCTGCTAATTATTTATCTCCTACAACATCTCCTGAGCATGAACAAAGAGGATTTTTATGTAATAAAATTTCTTTTGGAACTGTAAAGTTAAATTTATTTTCTGTTCATCTTTCAGTATTTGAAGAAGAAAGAATCTTAGCTAGTAAAGCTTTGCTTCGTATAACTTCAAATATTGCTAAATCTGAAGGTATTATAATTGCTGGAGATTTTAATGTAGGTATTTCCAAAATAGGAAATCACAAATATATTTTTAAAGAAAAAGATTCTTATGAAGAATATGAAATTTTAAAGAAAAAATTTCATCATTTGGATAATTCAGAGCCAACCTGGTTTTCTAAAGAAAGTAGTGGTTGTATTGATACGTGTTTCTATTCAAATGGGCTAAAATTACATAAATTTGAAACTATTGAAACAGATTTATCTGACCATTCCCTTTTATATATTGAATTTGAAGTTTAATATTTTTTTAGGCAGAGATTTAATCTCTGCCTATTTTCACATTAATTCTTAACTTTATTTTAATTTCATTGACAATAATTTACTTATTCCGCTTTCCTCCATTGTTATACCATATACTGTATCTGCCGCTTCCATTGTCCCTTTTCTATGTGTTATTACTAAGAATTGAGTTGTTTTTGTAAAGTTTTTCAAGTAATCCGCAAATCTATATACATTTACATCATCTAGTGCTGCTTCTATTTCATCTAATACACAGAATGGTGCTGGATTTATTTTTAATATTGCAAATAATAATGCTATTGCTGTAAATGCTCTTTCTCCACCTGATAATAAACTCATGTTCTGTAGTTTTTTCCCTGGTGGCTGAACTTCTATTTCTATTCCACAATTTAGTATATCTTCTTCATCTGTTAGTTTTAACTCTGCCTTTCCACCATCAAATAATTCTTTAAATACTTCTCCAAAGTTTTTATTTATTATTTTAAATTGCTGGCTAAATTGTTCCTTCATTGTTTTTGTCATATCTTGAATTACTTTTTTCAACTTGTTGCTAGAATTTTCTAAATCTAAACGCTGTTCGCACATAAAGTCATATCTTTCTTTTGTTTGTTTATATTCTTCAATTGAATCAATATTTATGCTTCCAAGTTCTTTAATCTTATCTCTTAATGTTTTTACTTGTTTTGTTGTTTCCTGAATATTATTAGGTTTTTTATAATCGCCTGCATTATTTGGAGTTATCTCGTAGTCTTCCCACATTTTATTGATAATTTGCTCTAATTCCATATCAATTTTTGATTTTTTAACCTCTAATTTATTAGACTGATTTTTTATTTCTTCAATTATTGAATATTGAGACTCAATATCTTTTTCTGTTTTTGATATTTCTGAATTTTTATTAACTTTTGATTCTTTTAATTTTTCTACTATGTCAGAACTTGAATTTACTTGTTCTTTTATTTTGTTTATATTATCTTTTGAGGTTAAAATTAATTGTTTTAAACTTTCATTTTCTTCTATAGTATCTTGATTTTGTTTCTTCTTGTTTTCTATTTTTAATAAATTATTCTTTAATTCTGCATCTATTCTATTTAATATTTCCTCTAAAGAATTACTACTTTCATCAAAAGAACTTACAGATATTTTTAAATTTGTTATATCGAAATTTAAATCATCTATATATTTTTGGTTTTCTTTATTCTTTTCTGCAAAAGCTTGTATTTGCACATTTAATGAATTAGTTTTTTCTTCTAATTCTATTATCTTTTGTTCTGTCTCTATTTTTTTGCTTGAATTGTTTTCTATATTCTGCTCTATCTCTGTTGTTTCTATTCTAAGTTTTTCTAGCTTTGATTCTAAATTAGATATAGTCTCTTCTAATGATTCTATTCTTTGCTTTTCTGTTGCGTATTCTATTTCTATTTCTTGTGATATTCTCTCTATTGCTTCAACTTCTTCTAGTAAGTTTTCTATTGAGTCTTCATATTCCTTTTTCTCGTTTTGTACTTTTTCTATTTTTTGTTCAAGCTCTATTATCTCTTTTTTTAGTTCCTCTATCTGAGATGTTCTTCCTATTATACTTGTAGTTTTTTGTGCAATTGAGCCTCCTGAAATAGCTCCACTTGGATTTATTAAGTCACCCTTTAATGTAACAATTTTAAAGCCATAACTATTTTGTCTTGCAAGTATTATTGCTGTATCCATATCTTTTACAATTACAGTTCTACCTAATAAATTTTCAATTATTTGTTCATACTTTTTATCTACTTTTACTAGATTAGAAGCTATTCCTATTACACCCTCAAGATTATTTTTTATTAGCCTATCTATTTTTTTACCTTTTACAGAAGATATAGGTAAAAAAGATGCTCTTCCTAAATTATTTTCTCTTAAATATTCTATTAATTTTTTAGCATCTTCTTCTGTCTCTGTAACTATATTTTGCAAAGTAGCTCCAAGTACAATCTCTATTGCTGTTTTATATTCTTCCTCAACTGATATAAGATTTGCTAAAACGCCTTTTACCCCTTTATTTAGTTTACTATTTTTCTCACATTCTGTTAATATACTCTTTACTGCTCTAGAATATCCCTCTTTTTCTTTCTCCATCTCAATTAGGAATTTTTGTTTTGAGTCTTTTATTCTTAAAGTAGATAATAAATTATTTATTTTATCTTCATATTCTTTTATTTTATTGTTTGATTGTTCTTTCTTTACGTTTATCTCTTCTAACCTTTTTTTACATTCATTTCTTTTTGTTTCTTTATCATTAAATGTTTTTAGAAGATCAGATTTTATCATTCTTTTTTCATCTAAGTTAGATATTATATCTTGAATTTCATTTTTTACAGTTCCCTGTCTTTTCTTCAAGTTTTCATTATTAATTTCAGTAGTATTTATTTCTTCTTTATATTTATATTTTGTTTCTGTATTTTCTTCTACTTGTCTTTTTTTCTCCTCATTCTGTTTTTCTTCTTCTGTAAGCTTTTCTGATAAATCTTTTAATGCTTTTTCTTTCTCTTCTAATTCTTTTACGAACTTTTCTTTATTTGCTGTTAAGTTATCCTTTTTTTGTATTCTATTTTGTTTCTCTTCTTCTATTTCTATGTTTCTTTTTTCTAATTCTTCTATTTCTTTTAAACTTCTTTCATAATTTTGTGTATTATTTGATATTCTTTCATTTGCAACATTTATCTCTGAGTTTATTTGTTCTATCTTTTTTTCACTCTCAAATCCTAAATTTTGAGTCTCTTCTATTTTTAATATTATTTCCTCTAATTCATTTTTTAAATTTTCTTTTAAATTCTGTAATACAGATAACTTAGCCTCCTCGTCTGTTTGTTGATTTTTTATTGTATCTATATCTTGTATTAATTCTTCTAATTTTGCTTTATATGTATTTATGTTATATATAAACAATCCTATTTCTATTGATTTCAATTCTTCCCTTAAACTTAAATATGTTTTTGCTTTTTCAGATTGTGATTTTAATGTTCCAATATTTGATTCAATTTCTGATAGGATATCATTTATTCTAAATAAATTAATTTTTGTTTGTTCTAATTTCTTCTCTGCCTCATTTTTTCTTGCTCTATATTTAACAATACCTGCCGCTTCTTCAAATACATTACGTCTTTCTTCTGATTTATTGCTTAATATTTCATCTATCTTTCCTTGCCCTATTATTGAATATCCATCTTTTCCAATTCCTGTATCCATAAATAGTTCTAGAACATCTTTTAATCTACATGGTGTTTTGTTTATAAAATATCCACTTTCTCCATTCCTAAATAATCTTCTTGTAACTACTACTTCTGCATATTCTATAGGAAGCCTTCCATCTGTATTATCTATTACAATAGATGCTTCTGCAAATCCAAGTGATTTTCTGTTTTGTGTTCCTGCGAAAATTATATCTTCTGATTTACTACCTCTTAAAGATTTTATACTTTGCTCTCCTAAAACCCATCTAATACTATCTGAAATATTACTCTTTCCTGAACCATTTGGTCCTATAACTGTTGTAATTCCTGGCATAAATTCTAATACAGTTTTATCTGCAAATGACTTAAACCCTTGCATTTCTAATCTCTTTAAATACATTGTGTTATCTCCTTTTACTTTTTGATTTCATTATAATATATCAAAAGTCGAAAATAGTCAAGAAAAAATCGTAACAATATTTTATCAAAAATGTATGTCTTACTTGCTTTTTACATATCATATTCTTATTACAGTAAACATTTACTTGTTTGTTTCTGTAAATTTTTACTTTGTAATGCTATATTCAAAAAAAAAGGAGGTTTTATATGTCGCTTAATTATAGTATTATTGGAATTAGATTAAAGCAAGCAAGAATTAATAAAAAAATCACACAAGAAAAATTAGCAGAAAAGATGGAAGTATCTGTTGCTTATATTAGTAGAATTGAACGTGGCTCAACAGCGATTAATTTAAAAAGACTATCTGAAATTTGTTCTATTTTAGAAGTACCTGAAGGAGAAATTCTAAATGGTTCTTACTCTGAATCTCCATCTTATATGTCTGGAGCATTTAATTCTTTATTAAAAAATTGTCCAGCAGAAAAAATAGACTTAATATATAAAATCGCAAAAGTAATTGTAGAAGATTAGTAAGTAAAAAGGTAAAAATTAACATAATTTTTGCCTTTTTACTTTATTTTTTTATAATTCTATAGTATAATATTAATGGTAATATATTTTTAGGAGGTTACTATGTGGTATTTATGGTTGATTGCAGCTGGAATATTTTTTGTTGTTGAAATTATGACTACTGGATTTCTAATCTTTTGGTTAGGTATTGGCAGTATTTTAGCAATGATTACAAGTTTTATTATCGATAATCTATTTATCCAAACTGCTGTGTTTGTTATCTCTTCAGTTGTACTTATATTTTTAACAAAACCTCTTATTTCTAAATATGTTGATACCAATAAATCAATAGTAACTAATGCTTACAGTATCATTGGAAAAACAGGAGTTGTTATTAAGGATATTGATTCTATTAATGGTATTGGGCAGGTTAAAGTAAATGGAGAAATTTGGTCTGCTAAATCTGAAGAAAATATTGTATCAGGTACAAATGTTGAAATTTTGAAAATAGATGGTGTTAAACTTATTGTAAAATCCAAAAATGATTCAAAAGTTAATGTTAATATTTAATTTGTTATTAGTTTTTTTAATATAAAATTTTTTTAGGAGGTAAATTATGCCATTTTTAATTATATTTTTAGTTATAGTTTTAATTATAGCAATTTCATCAATTAAAATAGTTAGGCAAGCCGAGGTCTATATTATTGAAAGACTTGGTAAATTCCACAAAATCGCAGATGCAGGACTTACAATTATTATTCCTTTTGTTGATAAGGTTAGAAGTGTTGTAAGTTTAAAAGAACAAACAATGGATATCCCACCACAGGGTGTAATTACAGAAGATAATGTTACAATCACAATTGATACTGTAGTATTTTATCAAATTACTGATCCAGCAAAAGCAGTATACGAAATTCAATCTTTAAAAAGAGGTATTGAATACTTAGCAATTACTACAATCCGTGATATAGTTGGTAAAATGAGTTTAGACTCTACTTTCAGTTCAAGAGATCTAATTAATAATCAATTAAGAGTATTATTAGATGAAGCAACTGATAAATGGGGTTGTAAAGTAAATAGAGTTGAAATAAAAGATATTAATCCACCATCAGATATTCGTGATGCAATGGAAAAACAAATGAATGCTGAAAGAAATAAAAGAGCAGCAATCCTACAAGCTGAAGGAGAAAAACAAGCTGCTATTACAATAGCAGAAGGTCAAAAAGAAGCAGCTATATTACAAGCAGAAGCTGATAAAGAAGCTCAAATTAGAAAAGCTGCCGGTGAAGCTGAAGCTATAAGAGAAGTTGCTGTAGCAAAAGCTCAAGAAATCCAAATGATTTTCGATTCTATTAAGAAAGCAAATCCTGATGATAAATTAATTCAATTAAAATCATTAGAAGCTTTACAAGAAATTGCTAAAGGTGATGCAAATAAAGTATTTATTCCTTTTGAAGCAACAAATACTCTTGCAAGTTTAGGTTCTTTAAAAGAAATTGTAAAAGATAAATAACAGAATTCATGAAAAAGACTCCGTAAAGGGGGCTTTTTCTTCTTTATTATTGACAAATCCCATCATTCGTTATATTATAATACCATAATTTTTTATAAATTTAGGAGGTTTTTTATGTCTAGATTAAAGAAATTTTTTATATGTATCTTTTTATCTTTATTAATTGTTTCTTCTTGTGTTTTTGCTACTAATACTAATTTAAATACTGATCAAACGGTTCCAGCTAATGACTCTTCTACTACTGCAACAACTGCTGTTGATGTTAATGAAGACTTATATGTATATAATACTGAATATTGCTCAATCGGAGATAATGTTATTGGAAATGTTTTTGCATCTGTAACAAAATTAGTTATTAATCCTAGAAATAATGGTGGCTCTATTGCTGGAGATTTATTTGCCATAGCTAATGAGTTGAATATTGAATCTGATGTTACTTACTCTAATAATAAAGATAAAAACGGAAATTATATAATTGATAAAATTAATCATAAATCTATTATTGAAGGAAATGTTTATGCTTTTTCTGATTATTTCACTTTAGAAGCAGGTTCTGAAATTCATGGTGATTTATATGTTTATGCAACTACTGTAAATATTGAACAAGATGCTTTAATTGATGGTAATATGTATATATATGCTGATACTATTAATTTTAATGGTCAATTAACTGGTTCTGCTTATATATCTTCAATAAATTTTAATATGAATTATTTTGGCTATATTACAAGAGATTTATATGTTAATAGTCAAAATGTAACTCTTGCTGGTGTAGTATATAGAAATGTTTTTGTAACTGCTGATGATAAATTAGTTACATTACCAGACTTTATTACATACAAAAACTTAACTGTAAATTCTGCAAATGAATTTACTTTTTCTGGAGAAGTTCAAGGAGATGCTAAAATAAATGTTGCGACTTTAAATATTAAGAATATTGATAATGATACTGCAGTAAAGTGCTCTATAAAAGGAAACTTAGAATATGCTGTTAAAGAAAATGTAACTATTCCAGACGGAATAGTTCTTGGAAAAACAACTACATCTACTTATGTAGATAGAAGTGCTGATAAATTTGACTTTGGTTCTGCATTAATAGATTTACTTACCTTCTTAGTATATGTATCTGTAATAATTCTTTTAGCAAAATTTATTGCTCCAAAATGTATTGAGCAATTACCTAAATTATCATTTAGCAATATTTTAGCTTCATTTGGCATTGGTTTTGCATCTTTATTTGCAATATTTATACTATTTATATTATTACTACTATCTGGTATAGCTACTACTTTAGCATTTGTTGTTTTACTTGCTTATCTATTTATATTTGCATTGGGCTTACCTTTATTAATATTAAACATTGCAAATACGTTAAAATTAAAAATGAATTTAGTATTAAAGGTTTTAATAGTTGCATCTCTATTATACCTAATTAGCTTAATACCTGTTTTAGGTCCTTTTGTAATGTTTATTACATTATTTGTAGGATTAGGTAGAATTATATTAAAACTATTTTTTCAAAAAAAATAATTTAGATTGAAAAACAAGTAGTTATCCACAATAATATATGTGGATAACTACTTGTTTTCTTATTCTTTTTTTAATTTTTTGATTGTATCTTTATAATCATTAGATTTTATTATAGCACTTCCTACCACTAGAATATCTACTCCTGCATCCTTTAACTTATCTGAATTTTCTAGGTTTATTCCTCCATCTGCTTCTATGTAAGTTTCTAAATTATTTTGATACAAATATTCTTTTAATTTGCTTATTTTCTCTATTGTTTCTAGTAGTAACTTTTGCCCCCCTTTTCCTGGTTCTACTGTCATAATTAAGCATAGATTTATGTATGGTAGAAATTCATATATTTCTTCTACTTTAGTTTTCGGTTTTATTGATAAACCACATTTAATGTTATTCTTTTTTATATACTCCAAAATTTCTTTTAGCTTACTCTTATTTTGATATGCTTCATAATGGATTGTTATAAAGTTAGGTTCTAATGGTAAATACTGTTCAATATATTCTTCAGCATTTTCTACCATCAAGTGAACATCTAATGGTATATTGGAAATATGTTTAATACTATTTGCATATTCATACATTTTTTCTGAAGTATCATTTTCTACAAATTTGCCATCCATTACATCTATGTGAAAATAATCAGTTTTAGCAACTTCTAAATCATAAAATGTCTTCATTGCTTCTTGTTCATTAACATTTAAAATTGAGGTTGAGATTTCTATCATAACTTTTACCCCTCTATTTATTTTTGTTTACATTTTATATAATTTGCTAATCTTTGTCAATATTTTTTATAAACTTTTTTGAACTATTGCAACTATATCTGCAATATAGTCTCCTAATACTGGAATATTAAGTCTTATTATTCTTTGTAATATATATATTATTATTGCAGATATCAAAGTTATTCCTATTCCTAATCCTACACCTTTTGCTATTCCTGCAATTAGATTTCTTTTTACTATTTCCAATTTACTTCCTAATATATACGAAATTTCTAATGCTCTTGACTTTTCCATTTTTTCGCTTATTTCATCTATTTTCTTATTTATTTTTTTATTAAACATAATATTAAAACACCCAAATATATTTTGGATGTTTTAACATTTATTATTCTTAATTACTCATTTTCTTCTTGCATAATAACTTCTAACTGATTTATTAAATTTTGTAGTTTTTCTATGTCCTGTCCTATCAGTTCCCAATTATTACTTTGATTTGATTGTGTTAAATTATTATTAGCTTTTATTATTTCTTGTATTAAGTCTTCAGCATTATCTGTTTCTATCTTTATACTTACCGCTTCTTGCGATAATAGATTATCTAATGCTTCTTGTATATTATTTCCTATTGCTACTTTATTTCCTGATGCTACAATTACTTTCTTTAAGATTGGTGCAGTTTTATTTTCATTTGGTAACACTTGGAATATTGGTTCAACATATAGTAATGTATTATTTACAGGAATTACTATGATATTTTTTTCTATACGAGTTCCTGTAACCTCTATTGCTTTTAACTCTTCTGATATTTTTTCATCTTGCTCTATCAAAGTATCTAACTGTAAGGTTCCTAATATTACTGCATCTTTATTAAACCTATATAATTTTAACTCTTTTTCTCCATTATCATTATATGTTCCTACTAAATATGCATTTATATTCTGCTTTCCATTAATTGTATATGGCACTACTAATCCTAAACCTGTTTGTTCATTATCTATTGTCTTTATTACAGTATAATATGGGGTTATTTCAGTTCCTACTAAAGTTGCTACATTACTTGTATTTTCCTTTGCAGTATCCCAAACATCATCTGAACGATAAAGAACTTCTGGCTGAATTTGATGATATTGTTTTAAGATATTTGCCTGTATATTGTATAAATATTCAGGATACACAAACTGCTTAGATATATCTGCTGGAATTTGTGCATCTAAATCTTCAAATAAACTAGGATACATATTCCAATAAGCCATTATAATGGGATCTGTACTATCTGTTATATAAAATTTCATTGTTCCATCATAACTATCTATCAATACTTTTACAGAATTTCTAATATAATTAATCTTTTTTACTGTACCATTTTCTTGTACTAAATTAGTAACTTGTGAATATGGATAACTATTTGATGTAGTATATGCATCTATTACCCATACTAATCTTCCTTCATCTGTTATAATCATATATGGACTTTCATCATATTCCAAATATGGCATAACTTTTTTTACTCTTTCTAGTATGTTTCTCTTTATTATTATATTACTGTCTTTAGTTATATTACTAGAAAAAGCTAGTTTAATGTTTTTTTCTTTTATTCCTAAAACTAATCTATCTAAGAAACCAAGTTTTATTCCTGCTTGTCCATTATATGTATTATAGCTATTTGTTGTAGCAGTTAATGGATAGTCGTACTCGATATTTCCTTCTTCATTTGTCGCAATAACCTCATTTGTTTGAAGACCAAAATAAATTCTTGGCTCAGTTATTTTTATATTATTTGTATTAACAAAATTACTATTTATGTATTTTAGCCCTCCTGTTTCAGATGTTTCTGAGGATGAACTTACAATTACTCCATAACCATGTGTGTATTCATATGTTTTATTATTATATGTTCTAGTTTCATTGTTTATTATTTCTCTTGGGCTTACATATACTAATTGTTTCTTACCATTTATATCATATAGTCCAACTTGTGTTGTATTAAATGTATAGTAGCCTAAGCTTGTTTGATATTCTTGTAGATGCAATAATACTCTTTCTTTATTATATATATTTATATTTCCTATTACATCTGAATTATTCTTAATATCTTCTGATGTTATGGTGCCTGAATTTTCTAATTCTACTTCTTCTATTTCTACATCATAAGCTTTTTTTGTATATTTTATATTTTGTTCTATATATGATTTTTGTTTATCTATTTCGCTAGGCTTTACATATATCATATCTGTTAAAAAAATTGTTATAAATAATACTACAAGATAAGCTGGTATCGCTATTATTGTGTATACAGCTTTTTTATACTCTGATTTTTTAAACTTCTTTAATGCTTTTATTGCACAAATTATTATAAACCCTGCAAATATTGTATATCCCCATTTTTTTATTGTAACATCTATAAAACCTGCACCATATAATGCTGTTCCATTTGTAGTTGACATGAATTTACCTAGTGCTACATCTTGTACATTTATTAATGATAATACTGCAATTGCAACCATTATAAAAAATGCATTTGCTACAACTTGCTTTATAAATGTATTTTTTTTCAATGTTTCAATATTAATTCCCTGATTAAAAAATTTGTGAAAACATATTAAATAATATGCTGTTATATATATTACCATAACAACCATTGTTACTATAAAACTATATAATATAGCTTCTATAAATGGTTTTTGAAAAATGTAATATCCTATATCTAGGTTAAATACTGGGTCTGTTTCTATGAATAATGTACTATTAAATGCTAATATTGCCTTTTCTGTAATTATATTTGAAAAAATTATTCCTGAAATACTAGCAAATATTAATGATATTGATTTATTAGGTAATTTAGGAATTTCTTTTTTCTCTTCTATGAAGAATTTATTTAGCCCCCTTTTTATGAATCTTGTTGTAATATATGTTAGTAAATATATTAATATAAAACTTACAGCAAAAACATATAACTTCTGAGTTAAATTCTGTTTGAAGATTTTTACATACTTTTCACCTATTCCAAGTATTTCTAGGTATTCTCCTCTTATGTTGATGTAACTATATAAAATAAAAGCTACTATAAATGCTGTTACTAATATTACTCTTTTTCTTACTTTCTTTTTCATTACATAATCCCACCTTTTAAATTATGGCATCTACAAATTCTGATGAGTTAAACACTTCCATATCATCTATTTTTTCTCCAACCCCTACAAATTTTACTGGTATAGAATTTTCATTTACTATCCCTATAACTACTCCACCTTTTGCTGTTCCATCAAGTTTTGTTAAAACTAATCCTGTTATAGGTACTGCTTCTTTAAAAGCCTTTACTTGTATTATTGCATTTTGTCCTGTTGTGCTATCAATTACCATTAGGGTTTCTTTTGAAGCTTCTGGTAATTCTTTTTCTATAACTTTGCCTATTTTTAGCAATTCATCCATTAAATATTTTTTATTATGCAATCTCCCTGCAGTATCACAAATTAATACATCTGCTTGTTTTTCTTTTACAACTTTAATAGCATCATACACTACCGAAGCCGGATCTGTTCCTTCTTCTTTTTTTACAATGTCTACACTTGCTCTATTTGCCCATATTTCTAGTTGTTCTACTGCTGCCGCTCTAAATGTATCTGCTGCTGCTAATACTACCTTTTTTCCTTCTTTTCTTAAGTTATTTGCAATCTTACCTATTGAAGTAGTTTTGCCTACTCCATTCACTCCAACAACTAAAATAATAGAAGGTTTTGTTTCTAAACACATTTTATTATCTACTTTATCTAATAATTTTTGCATTTCTTGTTTTAGTAGCTGTTTTACAGTCTCTTCATCTTGTATTTTTTCTAGTTTTATTCTTTCTCTTAATTTGCTAATTATTTCTGTAGAAGTTTCTACTCCTATGTCTGACATTATTAATATCTCTTCTAGCTCTTCTAATAGGTCTTCATCTACTTTTCTAAAATTGCTAAATACATTATTTATCTTTTCATTTAAAGAATCTCTAGTTTTTCCTAATCCTGATTTTAATTTATCAAAAAATCCCATTAACATACCTCACATTCGCCTGTATTTTAAATTGAAATCAATCCCTTAGCCCAACGCAGGGGCTTATATATTTTTTTCGAAATAAAATGCCAACAAGCCAACGGCTTACGGATTACCCTCGTAGCCATGTTGACATTTTTATTAAGAAAAAACATATATAGCCCCGACGAGATTGGGCGGATGTATTATTCTTGTCTATTCTATTGTTATTTCTGTATTTTCATTTAAATTTAAGTCTTTTGTTCTTAGTGTGCTACCATCTATTATTATCTTGATTCTTACTGTATCTTCCGCATCAAAACCAACTGATACATTTGTAGCATCTTCACTTACACTTTTAAAAGCTACTTGTTCATCATTTACTGTTACTTTTAGTTCAACTTCTTCTGCTGGAACTAAAACTTCTTTTTCTACTTCTTTTTCTACTTCCTTTGTTTCTCCTGTTGCAGGATCAGTTACAGTTTCTTTTACTGTCTCTTTGACTTTTTTATATTTTGGAGTATAATTTGTAAGTTTAGCTACATTTATATTTATAGTTCCATGTTTAATTGCTTCATACTCATTTATTGTTATTATTATTTCTTCACCTTTATTTACCCAGCTTTTTGCAGATATACTTTGTTCTACTACTCCTTTACCTTTACTTGAATCTGTTATTTTATATGTTGCTTTATATTCTAATTTTGCTTCTTTTATTTTTGCTTTTGCTTCTTCTTCTGTAAGTCCTGTTAAGTCAGGTACCTC
Source organism: Clostridia bacterium (assembly GCA_045650705.1). GTDB lineage: Bacteria > Bacillota > Clostridia > TANB77 > CAG-508 > UMGS1781. Next base: position 17,822 of record JAZRRK010000055.1, on the reverse strand, counting down.
TACTTGTTCTATACCTAAACTTACTTTTATTGTTATTTTACTTCCTGCTAAAACTTCTTCTCCTTCTTCTATACTTTGCTCTATTACAATACCTGCTTCTACATCATCACTATTATCTTCTACTATTTCTACATCTAATTCTAAATCTTTTAACTCTTTATATGCTTCATCTTTTGTCTTTCCAACTAATTTGGTTACTATTACTTTCTTCTGCCCTTTACTTATTGTTAATCCTATTTCTCGTCCTTCTTTAACTGTATAATTAACTTGATACTCTGGATCTTGAGAAATAACTTTTCCAGCCTCTACTGTTTCGTCAAACTTTTCTTCATCTACTTTTACTGTTAAATTTACCTCTGCTGCTTTCCTTTCTGCTTCTTCAAGTGTTAAACCTGAAAAATCTGGCATTACTACATCTTTTGGTTTTCCCTTATTTAAACCAAATAAAGTTATTCCTATTGCAGTAAAGAATATAATTAAAAACATTAGTATTATTAAAATTACTTTTATAACTTTATGCTCTTCTAAAAATTTTCTTATTTTAGCAAACTTCTTATTTGTTTTTGCTTCTTCTTTAGTTCCTCTATTTTCATTTACAACTATTCTTTGTGTTCTATCATCAACAGCTACAGTCTTTGAAACTCCTATCTCTGGATTTTTTAATACTCTATCTAAATCTTGTAGCATTTCTGTTGCAGTATTGTATCTCATATTAGGATCTTTTTCCATTGCTTTCATTATTAAATCATTTAAGCTTTGAGGTATACTTGGATTTAAATTTATAGGTTCTGCTGGTTTTTCTTGCATATGTTTTAATGCAACTGATACTGGTGTATCTGCATCAAATGGTACTTTACCTGTAACCATTTCATATAGCACTACACCTAATGAATATAAATCTGACTTTGCATCTGTATATCCACCTCTTGCGTGTTCTGGTGAAAAGTAATGTACTGAGCCAATTGTTGTTCCAAATGCTGTAATAGTTGAGTTTGATACAGCTTTTGCTATCCCAAAGTCTGTTACCTTTGCAACTCCCTCTTCTGTAATTATTATATTATGTGGTTTTATATCTCTATGGATAATATTATTTCTGTGTGCTTTTTCTAATGCAGATGCAATTTGTTTAGCTATTCGTACAGACCATTTCCATCCCATTTTACCATCTTCAACTATAATTTCTTTTAAAGTTTTCCCTTTTACTAATTCCATTACTATGTAGTATAAATTTCCTTCTCTTCCTACATCATATACAGATACTATATTTGGATGAATAAGGCTAGCCGCTGATTCTGCTTCTGTATTAAATCTTTTTATAAACTCATTATCTGTTGTATATTCTTCTCTTAGTATTTTTACAGCAACAAATCTTTTTAAAACTAAGCATCTTGCCTTATATACTGTTGCCATGCCTCCGTTACCTATTTTTTCTATAATCTCGTATCTGTTTCCAAGTAATTTTCCCTCTAAATTCATTTATTATCACATTCCTTTCACTAGGTTTTATTTGTACAATGTATTAATTTTTTAATTTACTATCAAAATTGCTGTAATATTATCATAGCCACCTAACTCATTTGCTTTCTTTACTAAATTTTTAACCGCATTTTCTTCATCTTGCTTTACAATATTATATATTTCCTGTTCTGCTATCATATTTGTAAGTCCATCTGAGCAAATTAAAATTATATCTCCTTCATTAAATCCTTTTACAGTTATATCTGGTTCTATTTCTTCTTCACAACCCAGCGCTTTCATTAACATATTCTTTTTAGGATGGTGAATAGCTTCTTCTTTTGTTATTGTTCCATCTTTCACTAATTTTTGTACATAGCTATGATCAGTCGTTATTTTTCTCATAAATTCTTGTCTTATTCTATAAATTCTACTGTCTCCTATATGTCCTATAAAGACCCTATTATTATATATTAAACATACTTCTAATGTAGTACCCATTTGTTCTAATTCTAACTGTTCTTTTGATTTATCGTAAACATTTTTATTTGCGTAATTCATTGCATCTTTTACTAGTTGCATTAATTCTTCTTTTGAATACTTTTTATCTTCTTCAAAATTTTCTTTTATATAATTCGCTGTACTTACGCAAGCTAATCTACTAGCAATTTCTCCTCCTGTATATCCTCCCATTCCATCTGCTAAAATACATAATTTATAATTATCATTTTCTTCTGATATATAATATGAATCTTGATTTATTTGTCTTATCATTCCTATATCTGTTTCTGCATATATTTTCATTTACTCACCTCTTTTTTCCTTAGCTGTCCACATGCTGCATCTATATCTGAACCTAATTCTCTTCTTATTGTTGCTACAATTCCATGTTCATTTAAATAGTCTCTAAATTTTATTATATTTTCATTAGAGCTTTTTGTAAATTTTCCATCTTCTATTTTATTTATTGGAATTAAATTAACATGGCACAACATTCCTTTTAATAATTTCACTAATTGCTCTGCATCTTTTAAATTATCATTATTATCTTTTGCTAGTGCATATTCAAATGATATTCTCTTATTTGTTTTATTTATGTAATATTTACAAGCTTTAATTAACTCTTGTATATTGTACAAATTATTTACTGGCATCATACTGCTTCTTTTTTCATTTGATGCACTATGTAATGATATAGACAGAGTACATTGCATATTTTCATCAGCTAACTTATATATGTTAGGAACTAATCCACTTGTTGAAATACTTATATGTCTTGCTCCCATATTTATTCCTTTTTGGTTATTTAGTATTTTTATTGCTTTCATTACATTATCATAATTATCTAAAGGTTCTCCTATTCCCATAAATACTAAATTTGATATTCTTATGTTCTCGTCCCTTTGCACTGCTAAAAGTTGTTCTACTATTTCTCCTGCTTCTAAACTTCTAGCAAATTTCACTCCTGTTGATGCACAGAATTTACATCCCATCTTGCATCCTATCTGGGTTGAAACACAAATTGTTTTTCCATATTTATACTCCATAAGAACAGATTCTATTGCATTATTATCTAGAACATCAAATAAATATTTTTTTGTTCCATCTTTAGATTCTTGTTTTTTTATAATTTTAAATGTATGTAAATCAAATTTTTCTTTTAATTTTTCTCTAAGCTCTGCTGAAATATTTGTCATCTCATCAAAGCTTGTAATATTCTCTTTATATATCCAATTAAAAATTTGTTCTGCTCTATATTTTTTCTCTCCGCAATTCTTCCATCTTTAGTTTCAGGTCTTCTAAATCGTAATTTTTTATATTTTCTTTTAACATATTTTTCCTTCTATTTTATAATTTTTCCTTATACATTTTATCACATAACTATATTTTATACAAGCTGACATATAAAAAAAATCCACAAAAAGTGGATTTTTTATATGTAATTCAATTTTATCCTTTAAGCATAGCCTTCTAGCATCCAGCCTCCCATGTATACTTGCATCATTGGAACAAGAACTACAACTACAACAAATATTAACACTATTCCTACAAATATTGTTACTATTTGTGGTAATACTTTTATTACCTTTTGTATAATGTTATCTATATCTATTTGCATATAATCATTTAATTTTTCCATCATTTCTGTTAAGTCAGTTTGCATTCCTATTTTTAACATCTCTGTAATCATTGGAGTAGATAATCCTGATTGTTCAAATGGTTCAATCCAAGACTGACCTATTAAAATATTGTTAATTGATGTTTCTATAAGTGATAACATAACTAAGTTATTTGATATATTTCTACTTGTCTCAAGCGCATCCTGTATTCTTAGTCCATTTTTTAAGTTCAATGTTATTGATTGTATTAATCTTGAAAAATCTATTGCATATATTAATTTTCCGAATATAGGCATTTTATATTTGAAATAGTGGAAATTATATTTCCCCTTTGGCGTTCTTATATATAATATTACTGCTAATACAATAATCGCAATTATTCCAACTGGTATATACCAAATTTCTGTCATCCAATCTAAGAAATTAGAAAATGCTATTGTCATTGCTGGTAATTCTGCATTTGATCCAAAGCTATCAAATACACCTTGTATCATTGGTACTGATATAACTGTTCCGACAATTGCTAATATTATTAATGCTATAAATTGAACAAGATTTGGTACTAATATTTCTCTTAACTTTTTGTTCATAGCCTGAGTATCTTCTAAATAATGCACTGCTTGCTCTAATGCATTTGTAATAGAACCTGATAGTTCTCCAACTTTAACCATGTTTATATATATTGGTGGAAATACAGACGAATAGTATTCCATAGTTACATACATATTTTCTCCTGCTTCAACTCCCAATAATATATCTTCTACAATAGCTTTCAATGTAGGATTTTCTACTGTTTCCATAACAGTTGTTAATGCATGTATATTATTGAAATTTGCCTTTTTTAGCAAATATAAATTCTGTGTAAAAACAATAATATCCCTCTTCTGTATTGCTCTATTTTTTTGTAACTTATCATCTAACCTTTTGTACCAGTTATCCCTTTTATTTATACTTTTTTCCAATTGTTCAGTTCTTACTTGTTTTAATACACTGTTACTGGTTTCTATGTTTCTTTTTTGTTTATTTACCTTTTTATTAGACCTTACATTCATTGCTGTTACTGAAATTGGATATAAATTATTGTTTTTTAATTTTTTTAGTAGTACATATTTATTTGGTGCTTCTGTTCTATATTCAACAACATCACCTGCTTTTGTAGCAGCCCTATATTTATATAAAGGCATATTTTTCCCTCCGTTTCTGTAATTAATAGGCTACATCATTTTCATTTTCATTTGCATAATTGTTCTGTTAAGTACTTCTAAATTCTTTTCCTCTAGTTGTGCTTTCCCTTGCTCTAATGTAATTTTATTTTGTACATACAATGTCGCTATTGAATTTATTAAACTCACATTACCTTTAGCTAAACTACTCTGTATTGCATCTTCTAGTTCTGATATACTAAATTTTTCTTTTCTTATACATCCTGCAACTACATTATCAACTACCATAACCTCTGGTAACAATACAAGTTTCCCATCTGTTCCTTTTAATAATCTTTGTGATACAACTAGTTTTAATAGTGATGAAAGTAAAAATTTAACTGTTGCTTGATCTCTTATCTCATAGAAATTAATTATTCTATCTATTGTTTCTGCACAAGATTTGGTATGTAATGTTCCTAAAACTAAGTGTCCTGATTCTGCCATATTTATTGCCGCTTCCATTGTTTCTTTATCCCTAATCTCACCTATTATTAGAATATCGCAGTCTTCCCTTAAAGCATTTTTTACACCATCGCTATATGTTAAAGTGTCTTTCCCTTCTCCAACTTCTTTTTGTACTATTAATGACTTTTGTGATGTATGTTTAAACTCTATTGGTTTTTCTAGAGAAAGTATCTTTTTGTTTTCAGTCTGATTTATTTCATTAATAAGTGCATTTAGAGTTGTTGTTTTTCCTGAGTTTGTTTTTCCTGTTACTAAGATAAGTCCTTGTGGTTGATACATCATTCTTCTTACAACATCAGGCACTCCTAAATCTTGAAATCTTGGTAACTCATTTTTTATAATTCTTAATGTAGCAATTGGAATATCATCTGCTGAAGAAATATTGCCTCTAAATCTTATCCCTTCATAAATATATGAAAAGTCAATTTTTCTCGTTGAGCGATATTCTTCATCCTTTTGTATGTTTCCTCTTACAAAATAATCATACATCTCATACATAGCTTCTTCAGTCAATACTTCTTGATCTTCCATTTCTTCTAATTTTCTAGCTATCCTTAATATTGGTTTTTTTCCATAAACCAAATGAATATCAGATGCATTATTTTCTATAGCTTTTTTCAATATTTCATTTAAATTAATCATAATTTTCTCTCCTCATCAGTAATTTTAATATATAGAAACTTTTTTATTTACTTCTTCTAATGTTGTAAGTCCTTTTAATACTTTATCTATACCATCTACAGCTAATGGTACAAATCCTTGTTGTAAAGCCTTATTTCTTATATCAAAACTTGATCCATCTTTTATAATTATTTCTTTTATTTCATCTGTTAATGATAATATTTCAAAAATTCCTATTCTTTCAAAGTATCCTGTATTATTACATTCTTTACAGCCTGTAGGAGAAAAAGTATATTTATCATTAAAATCTACTTGTATATCATATTTCTTTAAAAGATTTTGTATAATATTTTGTTCCTCTGGTGTAAATGGTCTTTTTTCTGCACACTTTGGACAAATTCTTCTTACCAATCTTTGAGAAATTGATGTTGCTAAGGTACTTGCTATATCATAATTAGATATTCCCATTTTTCTTAATCTTGTTATAACTTCTATACTATCAATTGTATGTATTGTTGATAAAACATAGTGACCAGTTTGTCCTGATTGCATTGCTATCTCTGCAGTCTCTCTATCTCTAATTTCTCCAACAAGAATAATATCTGGGTCTTGTCTTAAAACAGTTCTTAAAGAGTCTGAAAATCTTAATTTTTCTGATATTTCAATTTGATTCAATCCAGGTATACGTATTTCTACTGGGTCTTCGATTGTTGTTATATTTAATTTTGGATTATTTAAATAATCTATTATACTGTATAAAGTTGTTGTTTTTCCTTCTCCAGTTGGAGCTGCTATTACAGTTATGCTATTTCTCTTATTAAGATTTTTTCTTATTTGTTCATCATTCTGAGGAAATCCCAACTCTGCTAAACCTCTTATGTTCATATTCTTTTTTAATAGTCTTAAAACAAATTTTTCTCCATGTATATTCTTTTGTGAAGATACACGAATATTATAATCTGGATACAAAATAATTCTACCATCTTGTGACTCTTGCTTTTCTTGAAACATATTTGATATAGCTTTTAATCTTCCTATTATTTGTGGTTGCTTTTCTTTTTTTATTTCTGTTGCTTTAATTAATTCACCATCTATTCTATATCTAACTCTAAGTGAATCTTCCAATGGTTCTATATGTATATCGCTGGCTCTTTTTCTCATTGCTGTTTTTATAATACTATCAACTAATGTTGTAGCATCTTCCCCTGTATCAATATTCTCTGAATCTGTACCTTCCAATGAATTTAATACTGTTCTAATAGTTTTTTCAAAAGTAATATATTTATCCATTGTATAGCCTTTGTTTATTAAAATTAATCTTACTGCTTCTGTTGCTGAATCTGTACTACTATCAGAAAAACATACTTTTATTCTATCCCCATTTATTTCAAATGGTATAGCTTGATATTTTTTTGCCATATCCAATGAAATATATTTCTTCACATCTATTTTTATATCATTATAATTAAAAACCATAGTTTTCTCTTGCAACATTTCTCCTAAAACTTGCAAAATTAAATATTGGTCACATAATCCTAATGTATTAATTATGTCTATTATTTTTTTATTAGGGTTTCTTCTTTGATACTCTAATGCTTTATCAATATCTGCCTGTGATAAAATTCCTCTTCTTACCAATTCTATACCTATTGGTCCTCTTCTTTTTGAATCCATAACTAGACTCCTTTCGTTAATTTATAAGATTATTATAATATATTTTATTTGTTTTGAAAATCGTTTTCATACTATTACATAAAATTACCAGTTATTATTTATTTATAATATCTTCTGCTTCTTTAATTGTAGCTTTCTTCAATGTTGATATTTCTGTAGTAAATGGCTTTCCAGCTATTTCATTTTCAATCGTTAGTGTTATTTTCTTTATTATATCCTCCTTGTCTTCATTTCCATCAATCTCATTATATTTTTCAACTTTTATTCCTATTTTATATGGAGTTGTTAAACTATCTATATCTTCTGTTTTTCCTGCACTTACATAATCTAAGTTCTTACTATTTATATAACTTTCTAAATTATCTTGGTCTACGCTTTTATATGTTAATTTTTCAGCATATTCAAATATCTCTATAGCAAAATCCATTTGTTGACTACTAATTTTTGCTTTTGAAGATTCTAAGACAATATTATAAATAAGAGAAATTGTTAAACCTGCAAACAATAGTATTATCATTGTAGCAATTATTGCATCTAAAACTATTACACCTTTCTTTTCTCTCAATTTAATTTTCATAATCTATACCTTCCTATATTAAAATTAGCATAATCTCTGTAATCCCTATAATGCAGAACAACATAAATGAAGACTTTTTAGCTATTTCTGGCATTTTTTTATTGTTATTAACAAATGCCATAGCTACTATTAATACCATATATATAATATATCTATATATACTTGTGTTCAATATGTATAGATATATCATATAAATTAATTCTACGATAATACCAAAATTGAAAACACTTTTATTTATTTTTTTATATTCTTTTACTATACCACATTGTATAAAAACTGCACTAAAAAATAACATTCCAAAAATTAAAGTTGATATTTTAATTATTTCTATATTTAATATGTTAATACTTAATAGCATTGAAAATATTAAAAATACTAATCCTGAAGTTAATTCTATAATAATATATCTTGGTCTTATTTTTTCTTTGCAGTATCTACATTTTCCGCCTATGAAAATATAACTTAATATTGGTATTAAGTCTAAAAAATTCAATCTATGATTACAATTTGGGCAATAAGATCTAGTATGCGTTATATCTTGTTTTAATGGAATTCTGTATACAGCTAAAGTATAAAAACTTCCTAATACAGCTCCGAATAGCGAACATAAAAAAGTAAATTATAAAGTTCAATTTTATCTTTTCCCTTCTTAAAAATTTAGGCATATACATTTTCAATGCATATGCCTTTATTGCATTTGTACACTATTAAATTAGTTTTCACTTGCAATTTCTTCTATAGTTTTATTTTCACCATTGTAATTTATTACATATCCGAAGTTTTGATCTTTTTCGTCTTCATATGCTTTTTCTGTGTTATTTCCTGCATTTTCAGCTGTTGTTAATAAATTAGAATTGATAACTACAGCTACTGAAACTGCAACTAATATTAACATAACTATAATTGTTATAATTAAAGCTATTAATGTTATACCTTTTTGATTTTTCATTTAATTCACCTCCCATTTTATCTTTTTTGTATATATTTATTTTTATAAATATTACCTAAAACTATTATTTACCAACTGTATTTAAAAAATTTCCTTGTGGTATGTTTTGAGAGGTATCATTTGAAGTTGAGTTGTTTGTATTATTAGAGTTACTATTATCATTTCCAGTGCTTGTGCTACTATTGGTATTTTCACTTGTTGCCTTTTTTATTTTTTCAAAAGGGTTTGGATTTCCTTTTTCATAATCATTACTTGCTTCATATATTTTTAAATCTTGTGCATCTACTCTATATGTTTTTATAATACTTTGTGTTTCATCTTCTACAACTATTTCATCTAATTCATTTTGTATTTCTTCTGGTAAAACATATGCTTTTACTTGATTTGGCGTTTTTTTAGATGTAGGTGTATACTCATAAAAAGCTATACTTAACATTAATAAAATTACAATAATTAAAAGTATTATAATAAAAATTTCTTTCATTATAGATTTAAACATAATCTTTCTCCTTATTCAAATTCAATACCCACATTTTCTATTGTAAATGTTGCTTTTAATTCTCCTGTTTTATGAGTAAGTGTTTGAGTGTTTTCTTGTTTTTCATTTGTACTATTAGTACTTGTTGTACCTGTATTATTGCTTGTTTCAACATTTTGAGCTAAACTGAAATTTTTAATTCTAAAATCTAAAATATCATCATTTTCTATTTCATATATAAAATCAGTAATCCCTATATAATCTCCTATAAGCGTGACATTCAAGTCATATAAGTCCGCACCAATTTGTTCTGTAGATATTGTAGATGATTCTACTAAATCTAACACCAATTCTACTCCACAGTCTTTTGCATAATTTTCTAGTGTTATCCATAAACGTTCTATTTTATATTGTTTTACTTCTACAATTCCTAAATCTATATTTTCTGAAATGCTTTTTGTTTTTGCTATGTATTCTTCTTTTGTTGTTTTTAAGTCCTTAATTGCTTTTTCCAAACTTTCTATTTTTTCTGGATATTCTTGATTATTTACTTGATTTACTTCACCAATTTTTTTCTCTAAATCGTTGTCGCTCTTTTCAATATCTTCTATGCTCTGACTTTTCCAATTAGCAATTGTTATATTCTCAAACAACAATACATATATTAATACTGCAAGTACAATAGCTATTATAGATATTAATAATTTTTTCATTTTTTCTCCTTTACTTTAGATTAATATGGAAGTTGTCCTGTAATTTCAATAGTAATTACTCCATTACTCTTTGTTCCTTGAGTTGTAACTACATTAGTTAATATTCCTTCCTCTTCTAAAACTGCTTTAAAATATCCTAATTGGTCATATAATTCTGCTTGTGCTGATATGGCAATATTTTTTCCTGATCTATTTTCTATTTTTAGAAGTTGTACCCCTGTTGGTATATTATACATTATTTTATTTAATAAATTTGGTATAGCATTTTTACTAGAATATGTTTCTGTAATTCCAGAGTTTGTTGCATTTATATTATCAATTACTTTTTGGTATTCTGATGTTTTACTATTTATCAATGTTGTATATCCTGTTATAGTAGCAATTTCTTCCTTACTATTTTCTAAAACTTTTTCAACTTCTGCTGTTTTATCTGATATCTGATTAGTTAAATAATATGTAGCTCCAACATATAAAATTATAACTAAAAACAGTGTTACAACAGTTCTTAACAAAAATTTATCTACTGCATCAACATCTGCATTTACAATTTGTTTTAAAGTAATTTTTGGTTTAGAAGTTTTTACTTGTGTTTTACTCTTCTTTGTAAAGACATCCTGAATTTTTCCAAATGCATTACCCTTTGTTGCAAAATTAATATCTTGTTCTCTAGAGTTTAAATTTTGTAAAGCTAGTGAAATAGCTGAGTTTACTTCTATATAATCTTTTATATTTATTTTTACGTTAGTTTTTTCTATAAAACCAGGAACTAAAATTTCGCATTTTTTATCTATAAAATTTTCTTGAAAAAGTAAATCTATGTTATTTATTATTAGTCCCATTCCTGTAATATAAACATTATCTATTTCTACTTCATTGGTCTTTATTACTTCTTTTATTTTTTCAATTATTTCAAATAATGCTGTTATAATTTCATCTAAATATTCATTTCCCTCTATCTTTAAGTTTTGCCCCATTTTAGTATATACTGTAGTATTTTTACATATTTCATATGCTTTTTGTACAGAATTTTCTCTTTCCGCTATTGATGCTAATATGCTCTTCATTCCTTCTTCTATCTTATCTACTTTGTAAATTTCTTCGTTTACTATTGTTGTAATTTCAGTATTATCTTCTAAATTTATAATCACACTATTTTTTTGTGTTGCTATTCTATTTAAATTTGATATTGCTGTTGCCACTGGAGCTATAGTGTGTGTTTTGTATCCATCTAATAACTGTAACCTTTCTACTATATTTGCCTTGTCAACATATGAATATATTACTCTTAATTTATCTCTATCTTCTGCGTTATGTGTTTTTATTCTTCTAAATTCTATAGTATTTTTATTTTTGTTGTTGTTATTGCAAAAAAATTCAAATTCTGTATTTATTGATTTTTCTATATCTTGTGCTTTTAATAAATTAAATATATCTGCATATGTATATTTTTCTTTTCCAATGTTGATACTAATAGGTAATTGAAAGCTAAATGTTTCTTTTATAATTTGCTCTATTATTTTTTCTATATCATTATCATAAAATTTTACTCCATATGCTTCTACTTTAGTAGCATTACGTTCTTTAGAAACTTTTGCATATTTTATTAAATTATCTTGAACATATATTCCTAAACAACTTGACATATTTATCTCCTTAGTTTCTTATTATACCTATTATTTTAAACTATTTTTTTTTATAGTCAATACTTTTGTCGAAAATGTAACATAAATGTAATATTTTTGTAATATTTGTTTGAATATTTTGTAAGAGCATTGATAATAATATACTTATAATTGTTATGATGGAGGTTTTTATGAATACTGAAAAGCATTTAAAATTAACTGGGTCCTCTGAAGTTTCTTGGAAAGACGCCATTGTAAAAACTATTAGTGAAGCTTCAAAAACAATAGATTATCTATCATCTATAAAAATTATTGAGCAAACTGCAAAAATAGATGGTAATAAAATTGTTGAATATTATGCAACTATTGAGTTAACTTTTAATATTGATACCGATAGGGGGTGATTTTTTTGAAGCAAATTAACACAAATAAAGAATATCAAGAATATGTAAATAAAAAGTCACCAAATTCCCCTATTATTAAAAATTGTTTTAACAGTTTTTGGGTTGGTGGACTTATCTGTGCAATTGGGCAATTTATAATGGAAATTTGTAAATATAGAGGTTTTGAAACAGAAGCAAGTAGTACAATTGTTTCTATATCCTTAATATTTATAAGTGCTTTTTTAACAGCGCTTAATATTTTTAATAGAATTGGTAAATTTGCAGGTGCAGGCTCTCTTATACCTATTACTGGTTTTGCTAATTCTATTGTATCTCCTGCTATTGAGTATAAATCAGAAGGATATGTAATGGGTGTAGGTGCCAAAATGTTTACGGTAGCAGGTCCTGTACTTGTATACGGAATTTCTACTTCTATTCTTGTTGGTATAGCTTATTTAATTTTCAATGGATTTTAATGTGAAAGGAATGATAATTATATGAAAAGATTAGGTTCTCAGACCATAAAGTTTGATAATCCTATTACAATTTTAGAGACTGCTTCTATTGTTGGTCCTAAAGAAGCTGAAGGACCTTTATCACAATATTTTGATAAGTGTTTAGAAGATGAATTTTGGCAAGAAAAAACTTGGGAAAAAGCCGAAAGTAAAATTATAAAAGAAACAACAAATATGTGTATAGTAAAATCTGGAATTTCTGGTACTGATATAAATTACTGTTTTGCTGGTGATTTACTTAATCAATGTATTTCATCTAGTTTCGGTTTAAGAGAACTTGGAATTCCTCTTTATGGAATATTTGGTGCCTGTTCCACTTTTGTTGAAGGTATGCAACTTGCTTCTATATTTATAGATGGTGGTGCCGCAAATTATTGTATATGTAGCGCATCCAGTCACTTCTGTAGCGCTGAAAAGCAATTTAGATTTCCTCTAGAACTTGGTAATCAAAGACCACCTACTTCTCAATGGACAGTTACTGGTTCTGGTACAGCTATACTTTCAAAATCCGGATCTGGTCCATATGTAACACATATCACAACTGGTAAAGTAGTAGACATGGGAATAAAAGATGCTAATAACATGGGGGCAGCTATGGCACCTGCCGCTTTAGATACTTTAATAACTCACTTTAAAGATACTGGCAGAAAACCAAGTTACTATGATGTTATTTTAACTGGAGATTTAGGTTATATCGGTAAAGATATTCTTACGGATATGGCACTTACAAAGGGTTATAATATAAAGTCTAATTATAATGACTGTGGTATTTTAATGTTTGATAAAGAAAAACAAGATACTCATTCTGGTGGTAGTGGATGTGCATGTTGTGCAACTGTTTTCTCTGGATATGTTTTTAACAAATTAAAACAGCATGAACTAAAAAAAGTTCTTCTAATTGCTACTGGTGCTTTGACTAATTCTACAACTTCACAACAAGGAGAAAGTATTCCAGGTATTGCTCATGCTATTTCTATTGAAACTGATATATAATTTTTTACGCTATAGCCCAACGCAGGAGTTTTATATTTTTTTCGAAAGACAAAAAGTTGAGCAAGTCTCCCACTTGGGAGGAATGCCACAGTCCCTATATGGTGACCCGCGCGACTTGACTTTTTTCTTTAGAACAAAAATATAAAACTCCGACGAGATTGGGCGTTTCTTTAAACAATAATTGAAAGGGATGAAAAAATGGTTCAAAATTTTTTTAATAATTTAGATTGGATGATGCTTCTTCGTGCATTTCTTGTTGGAGGTGCCATCTGCTTAGTTGGACAAATTCTTATAGATAAAACCAAACTTACTCCTGCAAGAATACTAGTTATTTTTGTTACTTTAGGTGCAATACTTGGAGGTCTTGGAGTTTATCAATATTTAGTTGATTTTGCAGGTGCTGGTGCTACAGTTCCTTTAACTGGTTTTGGTAATTTACTTGCGAAAGGTGCAATAAAAAAAGCCGAAACAGATGGACTCCTTGGAGCATTTACAGGTGGCACGGCAGCCGCTGCTGGTGGAATTGCAGCAGCAGTATTTTTTGGATATATTGCATCACTTATATCTAAACCTAAAATGAAAAAGCAATAAAATTAAATATATTAAAATAATGACTAATCCAGAAAAATTTCCAGGATTAGTCATTATTATTAGAATAATATTTTACTCTTTTTATACCTATTATTAATTACTTAAAAGGTATTTGGAGTCATCTGTTAAGTTCAGCTGTTGAACCATGTCCATTGTGATTAGCAATTATAGAATTAATTTCTGACAAATCGCTATGCAAAACATCGCCAGGAATTGTATTTTTCAATACACTAAAAGCATTTCCATACTTCAGTGCTTCCATACAACTCTCTGTTGTTAATAATCCATAAAGGACTCCTGCAATGTATGCATCTCCGCTACCTATACGATCTACTACATCTATATCATTATACGGCTCTTCTGTAAAAAAGGCATCGTCTTTAGATTTATATATAAAAGATGTAAAAGAATGTTTTTTAGGCGAATGTACTGTTCTTTTTGTTGATGCAACAATTGAGATATCATATTCCCTTGCAAAACTTTTTAATATTTCATATATAGAACCTTCTTTTTTAAATGTTCTTTTTGCTGTTTCTTCAGAACAGAAAAAGATATCTACATATGGTAATATTTTAGAAATAGTCTCACGTGCTTGGTCTTCATTCCATAAGTTAGCTCTAAAATTAACATCGAATGATATCTTGGTTCCAGCTTCATGGAATTTTTTGATTATTTCAATTGCAGTATCTCTTATATTCTCATCCAGTGCAAGCGTTATTCCAGTAGTATGAAATATCTTAGATGAAGAATAAGTTTTAGAGTCAATATCTTCTAATCTTAAATTATAAAATGAAGAGTTGTCTCTATCATATAAAACAGTAGGTTTTCTCGGATATGCTCCATTTTCTGAATAGTAAACGCCAAGTCTACTTTTAGGTGAATCGTCATAAATCAACAAGTCATCACTTACTCCAAATGAACGTAATGAATTTTTCACAAAAGCCCCTAACAAATTGTTAGGAATTTTAGTTATAATTGCACTACGTATTCCTACATTAGCAAGAGCAGAAACCACATTAAATTCAGCTCCTCCTATTTGACGATTAAATTCGTTACAACGAGATAACCGTTCATTAATTGGTGGGGAAAGTCTGCACATGATTTCGCCCAATGAAATTACATTGTAATCCATAATAGTTCTCCTTTATAATATAATAATATTAGGTATAAAATTTTAAACCCTATAATAATAAGGTTTAAATATAAAAATACCTGTTTAAAATTATATCATTTTATGTACATTATGTCAATTTTATTTTTATGTTTTAGGTTCAACATATGTTATTTTTTCTTTTTTACTGAAAATCCAAAAGTTCCAACTTGTTTTCCCATTTTAAAATATTTACCATTTGCATAAGCTATCAAATCACATTTTGTTATATCAAATGCGCCTTTTTCATCAATATATTTTTCATCTGCATCTATTGATAAAACATCTGCAATAAACATATCATGTGAACCTAATTTTCTTACTTCTTTAACTTTACATTCGACAGTTACTGGGCTCTCTTTAATTCCCGGACAATTTATGTGATTTAATTTTTCTTTTGTTAATCCCATTTCTTCAAACTTATTTACATTTTTACCTGATTTTACTCCACACCAGTCTGTTGCAAATGCTAATTCTGAAGTTGTTAGATTTACAGCAAATTCTCCTGTTTTTTCAATTATATCATGTGAAAATCTTTCTGGTCTTACAGAAATGTATACTTGTGCAGGATTTGTATTCAATATTCCTGTCCATGCTACTGTAATTATATTTGAATTTTCCATATCACCACAGCTTACCATTACTGCTGGTATTGGATATATAAATGTTCCTGATTTCCATTCAACTTTACTCATATTATTCTCCTTATTAATTTGTATTTAATACATAATTAGGATATCACTCGTACATAGAAAAGTCAAGGTTTTAATGGCTACACATAGTAAGAAAAAGCCTCTTCTTCTAACTGTGTTAAAAGAAGAGACCTATTTTCTTATTACTTAATAATTATCGTGTTTTCTGTTTTTGTTTTTACAAATAAGCACTATAAGTGTTAGTATTAACAGTATTGCTAAAACTATTGCTAGAACTATTATTGCAGCTAAAGCTCCTAATATTGTACTTGCTATTACTGCACCAATTATTAAACCTACTACAAAAAATAGTAATATGCTTAATATTACAGCTACAATTCCTAAGCAACTAATTTTTCTACATTTTTTCTTTTGTTCACAGTAGCAACTGTATTCTTGTGTTTCCATAAAACTCATCTCCTATAACATTATATAAAATGTTATACTATATAATATGATTAGAGTTATGGGTTTGTTACTACTTCTGCCACGGTCAGCACTCACTGTAATCATATATGTCTTTATTTAATTCAGTTTGTAAAGCTTTGATATTACTGTATTTTACAAATATACGATTACTGCCGTAATGCAATAGTACTTCAGTAAATATGTTTTCAATGTTTATTACATAAATTGTAATTTATTTGTCTGTTCTTATAAATTTAAAATCGCATTTATTTCCACCTGTTCCTAATGTTTCTGTTCTTTCAAATAAAATTCCTGATAAATTTCCATAAGTTGCAAAATCACTTTCGCAAAAAATAGGTGCAAGTTCTTCAACTTTAAATCGTTTTGCATATTTAACATATGGACACATTGTCATATCCATTTTCAAACATTTCTTATCTGTTTCAAGATTCTCATAATCAAATCCACATTCCCTACCAAACATCCTAGTTGCCATTTTTGATAAGATTTTCATAAAAGCTGATTTCATACCAGGAAATTTTAATATAATATTTAATGCTTTTCCACCTTTTTCACATAAACTTATTAGTATAGCTGTTGTATTTTTTAAAGCATTTTCATTATCAACTTCTAAAAGTGCCTTATAGAAAGAAGTGGTTGGAAGAATTGTATTTTCTAAATGCATATATTCTCCTTTAGAAGCACCTTTGCACAATAACAAGCATTCTTGATAATGTTTTTGTGCTAATTCAATAATTACATTAGTTTTTTCTTTTCCATATAATTTTATTAGTTCTTTTTTAATATATCCTAAGTTCTTCATATAGCACCTCTACTAATTACTATTTAGTTTAATGATAATTATTATATCATCTAGCAATAAAATACACAATAAAGTTCATCAAAAAATACTGCAGTTGGACTTGAACTAACTCCGCCCCTTTAAAACTATGTGTTTCTTTTCTTGCCTATGGCAATTAAGAAACACAAGTTTTGGCAGCTTTAAAAGCTTTGCTTCTTCGTCCACTGGACACCGCTCGATTTCTCTTAAGTATAACGGCCTGGCTGCGCCCGGCTGTTAACCTTTATTTTACAGTCTGCTTGAACCAACTCCGCCCCTTTAAAACTATGTGTTTCTTTTCTTGCCTATGGCAATTAAGAAACACAAGTTTTGGCAGCTTTAAAAGCTTTGCTTCTTCGTCCACTGGACG
>JAZRRK010000054.1:0-14933 GCA_045650705.1 Clostridia bacterium | reverse complement strand
CAGAAGTTATGTCTTCTATTTTATTACTAGAAAAAAATCCATCTGGACATGTGGATTCTAAAAGATTACTTCCCATCCCATCTAATATAAACACTACCACATTTTTAAAATTTTTCTTTAAGATTTCATCTAAATTTTTATTTCCCTTATACTTTGTTTCAACATTATAATATTTAAGTACAGATGTTATAAGGTTCAATACACAATTATCATAATTTGGATATATTATTTCTTGCTTCATAAATACCTCCTTGCTTTACTTTGTTATATTATAATATAAATTTATTTTTAAAACAAGAAGGTAATACTTTTTCTATAGATAACTTTTTAAGATAAGTCCCTAGTGTGACAATTTTATCTCTAGCTGTATTTCATTGTTGTTACGCATTACTGTTAGTTTTACTATGTCTCCTGCATTTTTTGTGAAGATATATTTTCTTAGGTCATTGATTTTGTTTAATTCTACTTCATCTATTTTTGTTATTATATCTCCTTCTTTTAGCATGTTATTGGCTGCTCCGTCTAATTTTACTTGTGCTACATATATTCCATTTTCAAAGTTTATATTCTCATTTAAGTATGGTATTACGTTTTTATCATATGCAAATATTCCAAGTGTTGCTACTGTAAATTTTTCTCCGCTTAATATTCTTTCGATAATTGGTTTTACTACATTTATTGGTATTGCAAACCCTATTCCTTCAGCAGATTCTATTTTTACTGAGTTAATTCCAATTACTTCTCCAATTTCATTTATTAATGGACCTCCACTATTTCCTTGGTTTATACTTGCATCTGTTTGTATAAGCCCTTCCATATAACTGGATGAATTATCTTCTTCCAGTTTTATTGTTCTATTAAGTCCACTAATTATTCCAGATGTTACTGTTCTTTGAAATTCAACTCCTATAGGATTTCCTATTGCATAAACTTTTTCACCTACTATAATCTTGTCAGAATCCCCTAAAGTTAAATAATCTAATCCGCTTGCACTTATCTTTACTATTGCTAAATCTAAATCACTATCTGCCCATACTGTGCTTCCATTATATACATTCCCATCTTCTAGAGTTACATAGCATGAACTGAATTTATTTCCTGCCAAGTGCCAATTTGTTACAATATATCCGTTATCTGAAACTATAATCCCTGTTCCTAAACTTAAATCTTCAGTTGCATTTGTAGATAGAATAGAATCACCTTTATTTTTTATCTTTGATATTCCAACTACACATTTTGTTGTATCCTCTAGTGTTGTTGATATATTATTTTCCAGGGTATTTTCAGTTGATAAACGAATTGCAGTTCCTGTGTTTTCATTATCTGAACGGACTTGTCCTACATTTATATCGCTATATATTTTATATAAATATATGCTAGTAATAGATACTATTATCATTAATAATATTGTTCCTAGAACTCTTTTCATTTTACTCTCTCTTTTTTCGTATCCATACATATATTTCCCTCCTTAACTTATTTTTACCTTTTTACCTGTTTTTAAACCTTTTTTTATTGATTTATTAATATTTTAATGATATACTATGTCTGTAAAAAAATGTCAGAACAGGTGGTAACTATGGAAAAACTTCTTTATGGTTTAACTAACCCTCAAAAACTAATATGGTTTACTGAGGAATTTTATAAAGGTACTCCTATTGAGAATATTACTGGTACTGTTATTGTACCTGAAAAAGTTGATTTTTCTCTTTTAGAACAAGCTATAAATATATTTGTTGAGAAAAGCGATAGTTTTAGACTTAAATTTATACTGCAAAATAATAAGGTTCAACAATATGTGGAGCCTTACTCTCAATTTTCAGTTGAAACTATTGAAGTTTTCTCTAATAAAGATTTAAAAGAACTTGAGAAACAAATTGCCACAAAAGCATTTAATGTTTTAGATTCTCTTCTTTTTGTTTATAAAATGATTAAATTTCCTGATGGCCATGGTGGTTTCATTGTTAATATGCACCATCTTATTTCTGATGCTTGGAGTGCAGGTTTAGGTGGTTCTGAAATCATTAAAATTTACACTCGTTTACTAAAAAATGAAAGCATAGATGACATAGTTTACCCATCTTATATTGATTATATTAATTCTGAAAAAGAATATTTTAATAGTGATAGATTTATGAAAGATAAAACATTTTGGAATAATATGTTTACAACAATTCCTGACGTTGCTTCTATTCCATCTTGCAAAACAGAAGAACAAAAAAATTCTGATGGAAAGGCTCAAAGGAAACAATTTACCCTTTCAAAAGAATTTATTAGTACTATTAATGAATTTTGTAAAAATTCAAAAGTTTCATTATTTAACTTTTTTATGGCAGTATTCTCTATTTACATAGGTAGAGTATCTGCTTTAGATGAATTTGTTATTGGAACACCTGTATTAAATCGTAGTAATGTAAAAGAAAAACGTACTTCTGGTATGTTTATTAATACTGTTCCTGTAAAAATTTCATTGAAAGATAATATCAAATTTGCTGATTTAGCTTCATCTATTTCATCAGATTTGTTTAATATATTTAAACATCAAAAATATTCTTATTTATCTTTACTTGAAGATTTGAGACAAAAAAATAATAAGATACCAAATTTATATAATTTCTTAATGTCTTATCAAAATGTTCGTAGTACAGCTCAAACTTCAGAAACTCCATTTGATATTGAGTGGATCCCTAATGAGCATATTTCTGAAGATATGGATGTTCATATATATGATATGAATGATACTGGTAATATCAATATTGCTTATGATTATCAAACTGCTAAATATGGAGAACAAGATATATTAAAAATTCATGAGAGAATTTTAAATATTATTAATCAAATTTTAGAAAATAATGCTATTTTAATTAATGATTTAGAAATTGTGACTCCTGAAGAGAAAGAAGAAATATTAAATATATTCAACAATACAAAAGTAGACTATCCAAAAGATAAAACTGTTGTACAACTATTTGAAGAACAAGTAGAAAAAACTCCTGATAATGTTGCCGTTGTTTTTGAGGATAAAAAATTAACTTATAAGGAATTAAATGAAAAGGCCAATAGTTTAGCACACCATTTAAGGAAAAATGGAGTCAAAAAGAATGAAGTAGTTGGAATTTTTCTTGATAAATCATTAGAATCTATTATAGCTATTTTAAGCATTTTAAAATGTGGTGCTATTTATATGCCTATAGACATAAATTATCCAGATAGTCGTATAAACTTTATGCTAAAAGATTCTTCCGCTTCTATTGTTCTTTCTTCTTTAAATTTAAAATATAAACTAAAATCATGCTCTAATGTGATTTGTATAGATTTATCTAATATTGAACTATATAATAATTCAATAAATAATTTACCTTCTAATATTTCAAGTACTAATTGTGCTTATATAATGTATACCTCAGGGTCTACAGGCAATCCAAAAGGTGTTATGGTTTTACACAAAAATATTGTTAGGCTTGTAAAGAATACTAATTTTATAAAATTTGGAAATCATGAAAGAATTTTGCAAACAGGTTCCATTGTTTTTGATGCTTGTACTTTTGAAATTTGGGGTTCATTACTTAATGGTTTTGAATTATATATAATTAAAAAACAAGATTTGTTAGACCCAACTTTGTTAGAAAGATATTTAATTAATAATGGAATTACAATTCTTTGGCTTACTGCACCATTATTTAATCAATTATCTGAAAATAACCCTGCCATGTTTAGAACTGCCCGAGTTCTCCTTACAGGTGGAGATGTTCTTTCTCCAAAACATATTAATTCTGTGAAAAAATCTTGTCCTGAATTAACTATAATTAATGGTTATGGGCCTACTGAAAATACTACATTTTCAACTTGTTTTACAATAGATGGATTTTATAAAGATTCCATTCCTATTGGTTTCCCTATTGCTAATTCAACCTGCTATATTGTATCTGATACACTTAAATTATTACCAATTGGCATACCTGGTGAATTACTTGTAGGTGGAGATGGCGTTAGCCAAGGTTATTTAAATAATAATGAATTTACTGCTGAAAAATTTATAGATAACCCTTTTGGAGAAGGAAAACTATATAAAACTGGTGATTTAGTTAAATGGTTACCCGATGGAAAACTTGATTTTATTGGTAGGGTAGATAATCAAGTTAAAATTAGAGGTTTTAGAGTTGAATTAAATGAAATAACCCTTAAAGTTAACGACTTCGAAAACATAAAAGAGTGTATTACCATAGTTAAAACTATAAATAATGAAAAGGTGATTTGTTCTTATTTTTCTGCTGATAATAAAATTGAAACAGATTCTTTGAGAACTTGGCTTACAGAATATTTACCTTATTATTCTATACCAACATATTTAATACAATTAGATTCATTACCTATAAATACTAATGGAAAAGTAGATGTAAAGAAATTACCTGAACCTCAATCTTTAAATACAAAAGTAGAAATATTATTACCTAGAAATAATTTTGATGCTAAATTAATTAAATTATTAAAAGATTTATTAAATATTAATATAATTAGCATAGACGACAACTTCCTTGAACTTGGGGGAGATTCTTTATCTTCTATAAACTTATGTGCTCAAATTCAAAATGAATTTAATGTTCAAATATTTGTAAAAGATATATTAGAAAATCCAATTATAAGTGATTTATCTGATATAATTTCTGCTCAAGTGGATACGAATAAAAAAACTAGTATTAAACCTGCTAAAAAAATGGAATATTACCCTTTATCTTCAGCACAAAAAAGAATATATCTTTCTTCAATTATGTCTGGAGAAAACTCTATATTATATAATATTCCTGGTGGTATAATATTAGATAAAATACCTGATATTAATAAATTAGAAAATTGTTTAAATGTTTTAATTAAAAGGCATGATTCCTTACGTACATATTTTGAAGCTGTTAATAATAATATTGTTCAAAAAGTGCAAGATACGTTAGACTTTAAACTAGATATATCATTAGAAACTTCAACCTATGATAATTTAACACAAGATTTCAAAGACTTTGTTAAACCTTTTGATTTATCTGTAGCTCCCCTGTTTAGAGCAAAATTGATTAAAATAGATACTGAAAAAGCTGCTTTATTCTTAGATATGCATCATATCATATCTGATGGTACATCTTTATCTATTTTTGTGGATGAGCTTTGTAAATTATATAATAATAAAACTTTAAATAAATTAAATATTTCGTATAAAGACTTTGCCGTTTGGGAAAATGGTAAGCTTTCTTCTGATGCTTTCAAAGAAGCTGAAAGTTATTGGATAAGCCACTTTTCTGATGATATACCTGTTTTAAATATGCCTACAAATTACCCTAGACCTGCTATTAAATCTTATGAAGGTAATAAAGTATATAGTGAAATTAACGAAGAAATAACAAATAAATTAAACAATATATGTAAAACTTTAGGAGTTACTCCATATATGTTCCTTTTAAGTGCATATTACATATTACTTGCAAAGTATACTGGACAAGAAGATATAATAGTTGGTTCGCCTATAGTTGGTAGAAATATTGCAGAACTATATAATATTATTGGTGTTTTTATAAATTCTTTACCTATTAAAGCTAAAGTAAATTGTGATTTATCTTTTAGAGACTTTTTATGTTCTATTAAAGATACTTGCTTAAAAAATTATAAATACCAAGATTATCCTTTTGATGAACTGGTAAATAAATTAAATATTCGTAAAGACACAAGTAGAAATCCCTTATTTGATACTATGTTTATATATCAAAATAATGGATATACACCTGTTAATTTTGATGGAATAAATGCTAAGTACTATCTTCCAGATACTAAAATTTCTAAGTTTGATTTGTCTTTAGAAATAGTACCTGCAGATAATATGTTAAATTTATCTTTTGAATATTGTACAAAACTGTTTAATAAACCTTTTATTGAAAACTTATCAAACCATTACACTAATATTTTAAATGCTCTATTAGATAATTTAGATATAAAATTATCAGAAATTTGTGTGTTATCTGAAAAAGAGAAAAATAAGATTTTATATGAATTTAATAATACAAAAGTAAATTATTCAAAAGATAAAACTATATCTCAATTGTTTGAAGAACAAGCCTCAAAATCGCCTAATAAAACTGCTGTAGTATTTGGAGATGAAAAGTTAACTTATAAAGAATTAAATGAAAAGGCAAATAGTTTAGCACATTACCTAAGAAACAATGGAATTGGTAGAAATGATATTGTAGGAATAATGGTTAACCGTTCTTTAGAGATGATAATTGCTATTCTAGCAGTCTTAAAAGCTGGTGGTGCATATACACCTATAGACCCGGAATATCCAAAAGATAGAATAACATACATGTTAAAAAATAGTAATGCTAAATTATTGCTAACTCAAAAGCATCTTAACGAATATATGGATTTTGAAAATTGTATTAACATTGATTTAAATAATACAAAACTTTATAACCTTGATAAAATAAATTTACCTTGTGTTAATACTTCAGATGATTTAATATATGTTATTTACACTTCTGGTTCTACTGGGCTTCCTAAAGGTGTAATGCTAAAACATCAAAATATTAATAATTTTATTGCTGGTGTGTTACAAGAATTTAATTTTACAAGCCAAGATACAATAGTATCTATTACTACTATTTCATTTGATATTTTTGTACTTGAAAGTTTATTGCCTTTACTAAATGGCATAAAAATGGTTATAGCTTCTGAAGAAGAGCAAACAGATATAAAATTATTTAATGATTTATGTAAAAAAAATAATGTAAATATAATTCAAACAACACCATCTAGGCTTCAAGCTATGCTAAATGATAGTAGTGTTTCTTCATTTATTAAGAATATTAAATACACTTTAGTTGGGGGAGAACCTTTCCCTCCTGCACTTTTAGAAAAGCTTTCAACAATATGTTCTACTAAAATATATAACATGTATGGACCTACAGAAACTGCGGTTTGGTCTTCTTTAAAGGAATTATCTTCTGATAAAAAAATTACAATAGGAAAACCAATTGCAAATACACAGATGTATATTCTAGATAAATACAATATGCCTCTACCAGTTGGAGTCCCTGGTGAATTATTTATTGCCGGAGATGGAGTTTGTAAAGGATATTTCAATAATATTGAACTTACAAAAAAAGTTTTTGTTAATAATCCTTTTATTGAAAATACTTTAATGTATAAAACTGGTGACCTTTGTCAGCTTTCACTTAATGGTGAAATTGAATATTTAGGTAGAATAGATAATCAAGTAAAAATTAGAGGTTTAAGAATTGAATTAGGTGAAATTGAAAATAAAATTTTATCTTACCATAGTATAAAAGAAGCTTGTGTTATTAAGCAAACAATAAATAATAGAGATTTTATCTCTGCTTATATAACAGCTAATGCAAAAGTAAATATTAATATATTGAAAAAACACTTGTCTAATTCATTACCTAAATATATGATACCTTCATATTTTACAGTATTAGAAGAATTACCACATACACCAAATGGTAAAATAAATAAAAAAGTTCTTCCTTTACCAAAAGAAGTATTAAATACAGATAAAGAAATTACTTATATAGCTCCAAAAACTGATTTAGAAAAGAAATTTGTAAGTATTTGGGAACAAATTTTAAATATTAGCCCTATTGGAATAACTGATAACTTTTTTGAACTTGGGGGAGATTCAATTTTAGCAATGAATTTAAATATAGAATTAAAAAGTATAACAGATTCTATTTCCTATGCAGATATTTTCAAATTTCCAACTATATCTGAATTGATAAAAAAATCTAAATCAAAAGATGAGGAATATGATTTTAAATATTTAGAAAAGAATTACGATAAGTATTCTGATTTATTAAATTTAAATAATAAAGTTCCAAAACTATTTAGCTTGAAATACAAGAGTAGTGGAAATATCCTTTTAACTGGTGCTACTGGATTTTTGGGTATGCATGTTATAGATAGTTATATAAAAAATGAACACGGAAATATTTATTGCCTTGTAAGAGAAGAACCTGGACTTACCTCTCAAGCAAAATTACATCAAAAATTAAACTATTATTTCGGAACTAAATATGATAAATTAATCGGGAAACGTATTTTTGCTATTACTGGTGATATTTGTAAACCTGGTTTTGGATTAAGCCAAAATGAACTATTAAATTTATCAAACAATATAGATATTGTTATTAATACTGCTGCACGAGTTTTACATTATGGTGTTTACTCTGACTTTTATAATACAAATGTAAAAAGTGTAAAGCACGCTATTGATTTTTGTAAAAGTTTTGAAAAAAAATTATATCATATTTCAACCTTAAGTGTATCAGGTAATGGTATTGATAGCACAGCTATTAAGCAAAACATGCAAAATAAGTCTTATTTTAAAGAGAGTAGTTTGTATATTGGTCAATCTTTAGAAAATGTTTATATAAGAAGCAAATTTGAAGCAGAATGTTTAGTTCTAGATTCTATTTTAGAAGGATTAGATGCATATATCTTACGTGTTGGTAACTTAATGCCTAGATTTAAAGACGGAATTTTTCAAGATAATGTTACTGAAAATGCATTTATAAATAGAATGACATCATTTGCCCAAATTGGTGCTATTCCAGAATATATTAAAGATGAATATTTAGAATTTACACCTATTGACTTAACTGCTAATTCTATAATAAAATTAATAACTCATCCTAATAGCAATAATAGAATTTTTCATTTATTTAATAATAATCATATTTATTTAGATAAATGTATGAAATATTTTAAAATGCTAAATCCAGATTTTAAAATTTTAACAGATGATGAGTTTAAGAAACTTATAAAATCTATATTGAATAATAAGAAGAAAAAAGAACTATTATCTTCATTAATGAATGATTTAGATAAAAATTTACGTTTAATGTATCAAACAGATATATCAATAAAATCAGATGTCACTATAAAATATTTATCTAAAATTGGTTTTTCTTGGCCTAAAATTTCTGATAAGTATTTGACAAGATTTATAAATCTATTAAGGAGTGTGATTTAATTATGAGTACAACTAAATTTATTATATTATCATTAACTTGGTTTGTACTTTCAGTCGGTTTAATATTTTTACTTAATAAGCAAAAAAGGAGTCAATTGCTTTCATTATTCACATTAATATTCTCACTTTTGTTAATATGGTCTACAGGATTAATTCTTCAAGGTGTCTTTTGCCATAAATATAATATAAACCCTATATATTTTGACTATTTTTCATATATTGGAATATGTCTTTTACCTGTTGCTTTTCTTTTATTAAGTATATCATTTTCTACAACAAAATTTAAATTTAGTAAAAACCATTGTTTACTTTTTATAATACCTATACTTTCATTAATTTTGTTGTGGACTAATAGTTATCATCATTTGTTTTATGAAAACTATTCAACAAATATACCAGATATAGTGTATGGCAAATATTTTTATATTTACTACCTTTATACATATATATTATATGCTATTGCATTGTTCAACTTAATTAGGTACTCTGTCAAAAATTCTGGAATATTTTCAAAGCAAGCTATTCTTATTATCATAGGTAGCTTAGTACCTATCGTTATTAATCTTTTAGGGTTCTTTGGTATAATTACTATAGACATTTATGTTACACCTATTACATTTGCTATTTTAGTTATCTTTCTGGCTCTTGCAATTTTTAAGTTTGACTTTCTTAAAGTCACACCTATTGCTTTGCAAAGAATTGTTGATAGGATGTCAGACGGTTACATTATAGTTGACTCTGATAATGTTATAACAGATTTTAATGAAACATTTTTATCTTTATTTTCTTTAACAGCAAATAAACTTAGAAATGTACCTATTGAAAATTTATTAAAAAAGATTTCTCCAACTAAAGCACAACAGGATAAGCTTATTAAAATTATAAACTCTACTAAAAATAATAATGATACAAAAAAAATAGAAAGCCATTTTTCAGATTTAAATAAATACTTCAATATAGAAATTAACAGTATCACAAACAAAGGTAATTTTCTAGGAACTCTTATATTATTTAAAGATATTACACAACATAAAGAAGATATGCAGATAATTAAAAATAATCAAGAAATTTTAATAGAAAGAGAACGTCTGGCAAGCTTAGGACAAATGATAGGTGGTATAGCACATAACTTAAAAACTCCTATAATGTCTATTTCTGGTGCAGCTGAAGGGCTTTCAGATTTAATAAATGAATATAAAGATTCGGTTGGAGACCCTCAAGTAACTGTTGATGACCATAAGGAAATTGCCGATGATATGAAGGAATGGGTACAAAAAATTCAAACTCATTTAGAATATATGTCTGATGTTATTACAACTGTTAGAGGACAAGCAGTTGCTTTTGCAGATAATAAATCCTTTACGAGCTTTACTATTAATGATTTAATAAGACAAATAAATATATTAATGAAACATGAATTAAGCCATGCTTTAGTTGAACTTGAAGAAAAATTACAACTTCCAGGAAGCACAGTTGTAAATGGAAATATTAACAGTTTAGTACAAGTTATTAATAACATTATATCTAATGCAATTCAAGCATATAATGGAAAAACTGGAGAAAAAATTTTTTTAGACATTTATAAAGAAAACAATAATTTAGTTATAAAAGTTCAAGATTTTGCTGGTGGTATACCAGATTCTGTTAAATCAAAATTGTTTAAAGAAATGGCAACAACTAAAGGTAAAAATGGAACTGGACTTGGATTATTTATGTCATATTCAAATATTAAAGCTCATTTTAACGGTACTATACATTTTGAAACAAGAAAAGAAAAAGGTACTTCTTTCTATATAGAAATACCATTATAAGAAAAATAAACACCTTTAAGGGTGTTTATTTTTTTAGTTTTTTTATTTCTTTATATGCTTCTTTCCAATTGTAAACTCTTTTTAAATCTTTTTCTTCTTGGTTATAGATACTGTCAAATAAAAGTACTGGTATTTGTACATTTTTGCTTACATCTCTACAATTTTCAGCATTATCATCAATAAATATATCTACTTTATTTTCTTTACACTGCTCAGATTTTTTCTCACATCCAATTTCAAGTTTATCTATTTTTATTCCCTTTTCTATTAACCAATTTTTAGATACATCATATATATCACTACAATTTTCTTTTCTTCTTGCTGTTATTATTATTATCTTATTTCCTTCATCACGTAATTTATTTATATATTCTTTAGCATCAGCTTTTATTTCTACTTCCTGAAAACATTTTTTTATGTATGTACTCATGAATTTTTTGGTATGAGTTTCGTCCCATCCAAAAGCTTCTTCAAATTGCCATTTGCTAGGTTTTATATCATATTTTATATTATTCTCTATATTGTATTTTAAACCATATTTAATTAAAGTTTCTGACAATTTATTTATTGTATCATCAATATCAATACCTATATTCATTTTTTCTCCTTAAATACTATATAAGGAACGGTAAACCGTTCCTTAGTTTTAATTATCATTATCTTCTTCAAAAGCTCCAAATAACTCATCAAATTTTGCCTCTAATTCTTTTTGTAAATCATATGTATCATTACTTTCATTTTCTTTTTTTGGTTCTTCAGGCTGTTTTGTTATATTTGCATTGCTTTCTTCTTTTGGCTGTTCTTCTTCAAATAAATCATCAAGTGACTCTATCTTTGTGTCATTTACTTTTTCTTCCTGTTCCTCAACATATGGATTATATGGATTATATTTTCTCCATTTTCCTCTATCTATTGGTGGAACTGCATTATGGCTACAAGCATATTTTTCTACTAATTTTTGAGTACTATATTTAAAGTAATAATATTTTGGTGCTTTTATTGGTCTTAATCCTTTTTCTAGAATAATACACATATCATTGTCTAAACGTCTTAATTCATCAGGTGTCATTAAAGCTCTGGCCATAATTTGATCTGATTTGTTATATCCTTGTCTCCACATATGTTTATCTTTATTTACAGACCAAGAATCTCTAGAAATTGTTTTTTCTCCTAATTCTTTTGAGAAATATTCAACTGTTTTTTGAGAGTTGCTTCCCAAAAATAGTGTTGTATCACAGTTACCTATTATAGTTTCATGTGATTTATCATATACTGCTTCTAACTGGTCTAAGTTTTGTAAAATAACACTAAATGATATTTTTCTACTTCTTGAAGTAGATATCTTTTTATCAAAGTCAGGAATCTTACCGATATTGGCAAACTCGTCTAGAATGAAGTATGTAGGTTGCGGTAATGCTCCTCCGCTTCTATCTGCAAAGTCATATAATCTCTGTATCATTTGTGAGAAGAATATTGTAAGTAAAAAGTCATATGCAGCATGTGTATCTGATGATATAACATATACTGCTGTTTTCTTTTTTCCTATTTCTTCAAAATTTATTGTATTGGTAGACGTTAATTCTGCTATCTCTTTTGAATCAAATTTACCTAGTTTTGATTGTAATGTACTTAATATTGAACTATATGTTTTTTCTGGTGCAATTTCAATTGATTTATAGAACATTCTTGCAGGATGATCATAAGGTAATTGATTAATTAATTCTGTAAGTAAGTTGCTTCCTCCATTGCTATTAGCTGCTCTAACTAATTCTGCGCAACTTGCTAGATTTTGTTCTTCCTCTGGTCTTGTTGCTAGTAAATAATATATTAAAGCTTTTAATAGCATTTCTGCCATATCATCCCAATAAGGGTCTGCGTTACTTCCTTCTACTTTTTGTCCTTTTACAATTGTATTAGCTATAACGTCAACATCTATTTCACTTTCAATATGCATTAAAGGATTATATCCATCACTATTTTTTGGATTTACCAAATTCAATATTTTTATGTCATACCCTTTTTCTCTTAAATATCCAGCTGTCTTATCATAAAGTTCTCCTTTTGGGTCTGTAAATACATATGATCCAAGTAATTGATAGGCATTTGGTATAACATATGAAGCAGATTTACCAGATCCTGAACCGTCCAACAACTAATACATTTACGTTTCCTCTTTTATCTACTGGTAAGTAGTGCTTCTCTGCAAGTAAAATACCTTTATTTTTACTTAAAATTGAATATTGATCTCCATTTGCCCAATCACTTGAACCATGTTCTATATCTGTATAATCATGTTTTGGTAAGGTTTTAACAACTCCTACTATTCCAAAAAACATTAAAGCAATAATTAAAAACAGATCTAATTTGAAAAAATTTCCTATATAATCACTTTTAAATGATTTGACAAAATTGCCCCATATATCTCCATAATTATTTAATAAATTTTCAATAAAATTTCCTTCTCCATTTATAGTTGCATCTACCCAACTAACGTTTACAGGCGCAACAAATACTATGGATAGTATAATCCATAGTATTAGAACTATTATGAATACTGGTTTACATTTTTTTAATGCATGGCTTATTTTATTTCCCATTTTATATCACCTATTCTTTGGTATATTATCTTTCTTCTTTTCCTACTGTTCTTCCTTCTACTGGTATAACTAAAACGTCTCCACCTTTTGCGATATATTCCTTTAATGCTTTAACTCCTATTTTTGTAGGATATTTTTTAGCATTCTTTGGTGGAATGCTTATTCCTTTTCCTTCATCAATGATATTAGCACAATTTAATTCTAAATTCATGCTTATCTCTCCTTCCTTATTTATTTTTCATTCCTTATTTCAAAAGCGAAATAATTTTTAAAAGGTTTTAATTTACACTTTCCTTTAACTTCATTTGTTACTTCATCAAAGTATAAAACTGGTTTAACTTCTTCTGTTGTTTCTGGATCTATAATTGAAATAGGTCTTTTTAAATTTGGTGTATATTGTACTTCTTTATACTCAAATTCTTTTTCATTATATAGTGTTTGAAATTTAATAGGCATAGGTTTTTTTATGATGCTAACTTTATCGCCTTCTAAAAGTCCTACATTTACAACAACCTTTTCTTGTCCAAAAGAAAGAATTATTAAAGAATTACCATCTGCACTTGGTTCATCTATATAAAAAGTTTTTCTTTTTCTTTCTCCAATATATTCTTCTGTGTAATCTAATCTTTGTATAGTAAACTTTGGAGAATTTACTGCTAATGCTTTTTCTGTTTCATCTAACTTATAAACTATTGTATTTACATTTTGTTGATCTGTAATACTAAAATGCTTACCTTCATAATTTTCCATATATTAGCACCTCTCTTATCAATTCTATGCTACTTGTCCTAAGTATAATTACATATAGATTATACTACAAATAAGCGTTATTTGTCAACATCTACATATTAATTATGTAAATTTATAAAATTATATTTTATATTATTCTCTTCTAATATTTTTTTCTCTCTATCTGAACAAGTAAATATTATTATTTGATTTTCTTTGTAATATTCATTTAAATATTTTAATATATTTTTTAATCTCTCATTATCGTAATACGCAAAAGTTTCATCTAAAATAATTGGCATTTTTTCTTCTGTTATTTCCTGCATCGCTGATAGTCTTAATGATAGGTATAATTGGTCTATTGTTCCTATACTTAATTTATTTGCATTTACATATTCTCCATTTTCTAATTCTACAATTAATCCTTCGCCATCTATATATTTTGTTTTACTATATTTATTATTAGATATTTTTTCTACTATTTTTGAAAGATTTTTTGTAAATTTAGGTGTTATTTCTTCCTTCATTTTTTTATATGCTTTTTCTAATGCTTCTTTTACTATATTAATTGATTTGTCTAGCTTTAAAATTTCTTCTTTTTCTTCTAAAAGTCTTTCTACTTCCTCTTGCATTTTTGCTTTTTCGTCTTCTTTTCTTATTACATTGTTATAGTCTACATCATTAGTATATGATTGTAATTTTAAACTAGAAATTTCTCTTTCTAATGTTTCTATTTCATTATTTGTTTCATTAATATTTATTTCTAAT